>JAZQAA010000212.1:0-5939 GCA_045544975.1 Oscillospiraceae bacterium
CAAGGCCCTCAAGCAGCTGGAAGGCAGCACAGTGTTCATCACGGAGTATTGCAAGCAGCAGCCATTGGGTATCCGATTCCCGATATCCCGCATCCTCTGCAAGCTGCTGTGCCTTTCGGAACAAGCGGTGCAGCGCAGGCGTCATCGAGCGGTAGCCGGGCGAGGTACGGTTCCCCTTTCCAATTGTATGCACAATGCTGTCATAGACCCGTTCCTCTGTAATTCCCTCGCCTGTGAGAATCGTCTGTGCCGGATTCGGCTGTTTGTACAGCAGTCCCAGCAGATAATGCTCCGTTCCGACATAGGTGTGTCCAAGCTCTCCGGCAAAATACATCGCCGCATCCAGAGAAAGAACGGCATTTTCCGAAAACCGTTCAATTTCATATTGTTCACTCTTCAAGGCAGTGCCCCCTCTTCCTTACATTGCCCGGACGGGCTCTACCATAGTATACCACATCTGCGGTGCGATATCTGTCAAATTTTCTGCATGGGGCTATTTCCTGCACTGACAATTTTTCTGCACACATTCTGCCCATGATCATACTATGTAATATGGAACGACGCAAAGAGCGGCGCTTCCAAATACCATATTCTTAAAGGAGTGCTTGATTTATGAACGGATGCTTTGATGGTGGCTGCTGGTGGATTATCATTCTGCTCGTTATCCTGTTCTGCTGCTGCGGTAACAACGGCAGCTGCGGCAACAACAGCTGCAACAATGGCTGCAACAACAACCCCTGCACTTGCTGCTAATTAACATTCTCCACAACAAAAGCCCCCTCCCGATATGGGATGGGGGCTTTTGTCCTAATGTTAAAATTTACTCCGCTGTATGCTCCTGCACATTACCGCAGTGGTAGCAGAACTTCGCGTCCGGATTCACAAGCTCCTTGCCGCACTTTCCGCAGAAAATGCGCTTTAGAGCAGGTTCCGTCTCTTCGGCAGGTGCGGGCTCAGCAATGGGAGCCGGTGCCGGTTCCTCGACGGAAGCAGCAGCCGGTGCAGGCTCCTCAACAGGTGCCGGCGTCTCTGCGATCGGTGTCTCAGCTGCAGGAGCGGGCATTTCCGGAACCTCCGCAACGGGCTGCACGGTGCGCTTCTTTGCAATTTTGCACATAATTAAGCCAATCAGGAAGATCAGCACACATACACCTGCACCGATGCCGGAATACAGGAGAAGTTCATTCGCGAGCGGCTGTACCAGTGCATTCAGATACTCTGCATTTGCCCATTCCAGTGCAATGCCGTGGAGCAGTGCTGCTGCGAGCAGGAGAACGCAGGCAATGAACGCAGTGATACTGAAGGTTTTCAGGGCAGTTCCTGCACGGAAGCCCTTGGAGGTATGTACGACGATCATCCAGGTCAGGATGAGTACGAGCAGAACACCCAGTACGATGCTCAGCCAGAGAGAGAACATCGCACAAATGCCAAGACCGGTCAAGCCCTGTGCCATAATGCTCTCCAATGTATCGTTCACATCCCCAAGTGTTGCGTCAAGATCCTCCTCAAGTGCATCCATATCTCCATTGCCGACGCGGAGCTTGGTTGCCTCGTAAATATCATCCTCCATGTCCACCATCAGATCCACGAAGCTTTCTGAACGCAGCTGGGGGAATTTTCCTCCCTCAAGCAGATAATCCTCATAACCGTCTGCAATATCACTTGCAAAGGCAGTGATGCGCTTGTCCTTGAGGACATCCTCAATACCCTTGATGTCCACTTCCTCATCCTCGGCAATGAATTCCTCCGCAATGAATTCTGCAAGGGTGATGGTGCCGGAACCATCGGGAAGCTCAATATCCGTAAGATCGAGCGAAGCCACGGAATCCTCCAGGCCATCATTCTCCGCATACTGATGCAGCGTAACATTGATCACCAGTACCAGGGAGAGTACAAATGTCAGGATACACCACAGGAAAGAAAGCAGCACAACAACCGCAATGCCGCCCTTTGTCTTTTGCTTTGCCATAATCGTTACCTCCTAATTTACTTTTGCTTTTTCATCGTCAGTCCGATGCGTTTGCGCTTGACATCCACATCGAGCACGGTCACATGAACAACATCTCCGACCTTGACAGCTTCAAGCGGATGCTTGATGAATCGGTCGCAGATCTGTGAAATATGCACCAGACCGTCCTCATGCACGCCGATATCCACAAAACAGCCGAAATCCACAATATTCCGCACTGTTCCGACAAGCTCCATGCCGGGCTTGAGATCGGCAATCTCCATCACGCTGCCGCTTCTCATGAGCGGGGGTGGAAGAAGATCTCTCGGGTCTCTGCCGGGCTTTTTCAGCTCCGTAACCATGTCATTAAGGGTATAGGTGCCGATATTCAGCTCCTTTGCGAGAGTCGCACTGCCCGCCTTCTTCACCTGCTCGGACAAACCCTCCAGCTTTCCGGCCGCAGCATCCTGCAGGGAATAGCCGAATCGCTGAAGCAGGGACTTTGCTGCATCATATGCCTCCGGATGAACGGCTGTATTGTCAAGCGGCTGCTTTCCGCCGGGAATCCGCAGGAAGCCTGCACACTGCTCATATGCCTTCGGTCCAAGCTTCGGCACCTTGAGAAGCTGCCGGCGTTCCTGGAACGCACCGTTCTCCTCGCGGTAACGGACAATATTCTTTGCCACTGCCGCGCTGATGCCGGCAATATGGGACAGAAGCGGTGCGGATGCGGTATTTACATCCACGCCGACGGCATTCACGCATTCCTCCACCACACCGTCGAGGGCAGTCTGGAGATCATTCTTTGGCATATCATGCTGGTACTGTCCTACGCCGATTGCCTTCGGGTCAATTTTCACAAGCTCCGCGAGCGGATCCTGCAGGCGTGTTGCGATGGAAACCGCACTTCGGAGGGATACATCAAATTCCGGGAATTCCTCCGCTGCAAGCTCCGATGCAGAATACACGGACGCGCCTGCTTCAGAGACCACCATATACGAAACCTTATGCGGCAGCTCCGGCAAAAGCTCTGCAACAAAGCTTTCGGATTCACGGGAGGCTGTACCGTTACCAATAGAAATGGTGGTTACACCATGCTTTTTCACGAGTGCTGTCAGCTTCTGCGCAGCTTCTCGTGTCTTGTTCTGCGGCGGTGTGGGATAGATCACAGTGGTGTCGAGCACCTTTCCGGTTCCGTCCACAACGGCAATCTTGCAGCCCGTACGATATGCCGGGTCAAGTCCGAGGGTAACGGTATTCTTTACAGGCGGCTGCATGAGCAGCTGCTTGAGATTCGATGCAAATACGCCGATTGCCTTTTCGCAGGCATTCTGATAAAGATCACTGCGCACTTCACGGATGATGGAAGGCGCGATCAGGCGCTTGACGCTGTCGCAGGCCGCCTGACGGACAAGTTCACCGGCAGGACTTGCATTCTTCACATAGGCCCTTGTGCAGATCTGCTCACCAAGTCCTTCGCCGACACCCAGATTCACTTTAATAAAGCCTTCCTTCTCCGCTCTTGCAATTGCAAGCAGCTGATGTCCGGCAAGACGGGGGACGAGCTTTTCAAACTCGTAGTAATCCTGGTAGACACTTTCCTTCTCCGGATCCACCGCCGTACAGGTCATGGTACTGAACCGGCTGTAAAGATCACGCATTTTGACACGAACCTTCGCATCATCCGCAATTTCCTCTGCGATGATGTCCATTGCTCCCTGCAGGGCAGATGCCGCATCGGGAACCTCCTTCTCAGGATTCACGAAAGCTTCCGCTTCCTGCTCCGGCTGCCACTTCATCTCCTGACGGAGCAGAGCCTCAGCGAGGGGCGTCAGTCCCCTCTCCCTTGCCTTGGAACCGCGCGTGCTGCGCTTTTCCTTGTAGGGACGGTAGATGTCCTCCGCTTCCGTCATGGTCTTTGCTTCCGCGAGGGATTTTTCAATTTCCGGCGTCAGTGCGCCCTTTCCCTCAATCGCGCTGCGGATTTCCTCCTTGCGTGCTTCGAGGTTACGCAGTGCCTGCAGGCGCAGCGCCATTTTGCGAATGGTCTGGTCATCGAGTGCACCGGTCATTTCCTTCCGGTAACGGGCAATAAAAGGGACGGTTTTTCCGTCATCGAGCAGTGCAATCACATTCTGCGCCTGTTCCGGTCGGACGGAGAATTCCTCCGTCAGTACCATAGTGATATCCATATATTCCTCCTAACGGGAATTCTCAATTCTTGCTATCGAGATATTCCCTGATTGTAGACATAAAATGCTCTCCGTATTTCTGGAGCTTTAATTGTCCCACGCCGGAAACGGACAAGAACGCCATCTCCGAAAGCGGCTTCTTGACGCACATATCCCGTAATGCGGCATCGGTGAACACGATGTATGCCGGAATACGCTCCTTCGCAGCAAACGCCGCCCTCTTGGACTTGAGACGAGCAAACAGCTCCATATCTATATCATAATAAGTACTCTTCTTCTCCTTCGGCAGATCGGGAAGCGCTTCCTTTGCAAGATTGATTGTGACGGTACAATTCTCCTTGAGCAGTCTTGCAGAATTGCGGTTGAGTGTGAGAACGGGAAATTCCCCCATCGTCTGCGAAATCCACTCCTCCATAACAAGATGCTGAATCATTTCACGGCACCGCTTCTCCGGCACATCCGTCATAATTCCGTAGGTTGACAATGTCTCCTCAAAATGAAACCGCTCATACCGCTCCGCCTTGCTGCCGCGAAGGATATCCGTCACACCCTTTGCACCGAACTGCAGATTCCGCTGGCTGAGCCGGTAGATACAGGAAATGATTTTCTTCGCCTCCAGCGTCATGTCATGCTGCTCGTAATTGGATTTGCAGCAGCTGCATTTGCCGCAGTAGTTGTCTGCATTTTCCCCGAAGTACCGCAGCATATAATGCCGCAGGCACTCGTGCCTTGTGCAGTAGAAGGTCATCAGCCGAAGCCGCTGTTCATCCTTCTTCCGCAGAGCTGCACGGGTTTCCTCATCAAGCGCATCATTGTCGCTGCTGTGGTCAATGAGAAACTGATTTGTACGGATGTCCTGCCCGCTGTAGAGCAGGATGCAGTCCGCTTCGGTGCCGTCACGGCCCGCACGGCCTGCTTCCTGATAATAGCTTTCAAGATTCTTCGGCATATTATAATGAATGACGAAATTCACATTGGACTTGTCAATTCCCATGCCAAAGGCATTGGTTGCCACCATGATGGGGATTCTGTCATAGATGAAGGCATCCTGATTGGCACAGCGTTCATCATCCGTCAGTCCGGCATGATAGCGCGTTGCGGAAAATCCCAGATTGCAGAGCTTTTCGCAGACCTCCTCCACAAGACGCCGGGAAATACAGTAGACAATTCCTGACTGTCCGAGTCTCTGTTTCAGGTGCCGTACCAGCGCCGAGAACTTATCCGAGGGCTGTTCAACAGCAAAGTACAGATTTTCTCTGTCAAAGCCAGTTGTCATTGTGAAGGGATCACTTAATTCCAGAATCCGGATAATATCCTCGCAGACCTCCTGCGTTGCCGTTGCCGTAAAGGCACTGATCACCGGACGGCGTGGCAAAAGCTTCAGGAATTCAATGATTTTGAGATAACTCGGCCGAAAATCCTGTCCCCACTGGGAGACGCAGTGCGCTTCGTCCACAGTGACCATGGAGATCGGCAATTCCTGTGCGATGTGCAGAAAGCTCTCGGTTTCAAGGCGTTCGGGCGCAGCATAGAGAATTTTCACCTGTCCGCGGAACACCCGGGAGAGGGTTTCGCGATATGCTTCCTCCTTCATGGAGGAATTGAGAAATGCCGCAGGCACACCATTTGCACACAGTGCACTTACCTGATCCTGCATGAGGGAGATGAGCGGAGAAATCACAATCGTCATGCCCTCAAGCAGAAGTGCCGGCACCTGATAGCAGATGGATTTTCCGGCTCCGGTGGGCATGATACCAACGGTATCCCTCCCCTGCAGAATCGCTGCAATCAGCTCCTCC
>JAZQAA010000213.1:0-2817 GCA_045544975.1 Oscillospiraceae bacterium
CAACCGATTTTCAAGGAAACCGATACTCCGGAGAAGAAGAGGAAAAGCAAAAAAGCCGCTACTACTTATACCAATCGTTTCAAAGAGATGCTGATTGCCACCGGTCTTGCCGATGAGAATACAGCTCCTGGCGTTTTAAAGAACATCGTTTACTGCAATATTCATCCGGAATTCGGCGAAAAGACTTGGGAGCTTGCCGAGAGCCGGATGCAGTCCGATACCCTGCAGCTTGCAATGAAAAAGGGGAAAATCGAAGCGGCCGACCTCGACTGCATCGCAGCCGGCGATCTCATCAACCAGTGCACCGGAACGGCGTTCGCCGTCCGTTCGCTGGAGGTACCTTTTCTGGGCGTCTATGGTGCCTGTTCCACCATGGCAGAAAGCCTGCTCGTCGGGAGCCTGCTTGTGGAGGGAGGCTTCTGCCGAAGTGTGGCAGCTGTCACTTCCTCCCATTTCTCGACCGCAGAGCGGCAGTTTCGTTTTCCGCTTTCCTACGGCGGACAAAGACCGCCGAGCGCACAGTGGACCTGTACGGCGTCCGGAGCCGTGGTACTGTCCAGCGAGGGGAACGGTCCCCTCGTACGAGGCTGCTGCATCGGGAGGATCAACGACCTTGGCGTGACTGACGCCAATAATATGGGGGCAGCCATGGCACCCGCCGCAGCGGATACCATCCTCCGCTATCTGCAGGATACCGGAACTGCGCCTTCCGACTATGATGCCATTGTGACGGGGGATCTTGGAAATGTCGGCTCACCCCTCCTGATCCAGCTTCTGCAGGAGCAGGGAGTGGATATCTCCGCGCAGCATCGCGACTGCGGAGCCATGATGTTCGATGACCACAATCAGGATACCCATGCCGGCGGTTCGGGCTGCGGCTGCGCAGGGAGCATTCTCTGCGGTTATTTTCTGCCGCGCCTGCAGAGCGGCGAACTCAGACGCATTCTCTTCGCCGCCACCGGCGCACTGCTCTCCCAGATGTCCGCACAGCAGGGGCAGAGCATTCCCGGTATCTCCCATCTTGTGGAATTGTGCGGAGAAAAGGTGCAGTGAAAGGAGACTATTATGCTTGTGGATTTACTCAAGGCGTTCCTTGTCGGCGGCGCAATCTGCGCTGTGGGACAGGTGTTTATTGATTATACAAAGTTCACACCGGCGCGTATTCTGACTGCATATGTTGTCATTGGTGTGGTGCTCTCTGCATTCGGCTGGTATGAGCCGCTCATAGAATTTGCCGGTGCCGGTGCAAGTGTTCCGCTTACGGGCTTCGGGCATTTGCTTGCAAAGGGCGTGCGTGAAGCCATCGCAGAAAAGGGGATGCTTGGCATTCTCTCCGGCGGACTGACCTCCGCCTCCGCCGGCATTACTGCCGCCATTGTTGCAGGACTTGCGGCGGCGCTGTGCTTTAAGAAGAGGATGAAGCGGTGAATTGTCGGTCACTGCAAAATAAATGAAAAGTTTTGGGTCCAGCCTTTTTCAAAAGTTCAGCTCTCTGCGAGAGGGCAGATTTTATGAAGCCACCTCTGTTTTGATAAACGAATCCCCTTCGGAATATCCGAAGGGGATTGTTGTGATTTTAAAATGACTTTATTTCTGCCCAAGGGCAGAAAGACAAGGTCCCCTAAACGGAAAAGAAGGGGCACTTTTGGCTAAAAAGTGCCCCTCTTCAAAAAACAGTCCACTGGACTATTTTTATGAATTCACCCCTGAAAAAAGCGACGGATGAAAGAATTACGCTCACTGCGGTGAGCGGCAAGGAGCTTCGCACCTTGACCCCACGAGCATTTAAAAAAGCTCGACCAAAACTTTTGAGATGCCTTCGACACAATCGGAGGAGTTCTCTTACTTCTCCAATGTTCCATGGGACAGGGGCTTGAGATAGGCATGAATAAAGCCGTCAATGTCACCATCCATTACAGCATTGATGTTGCCGTTTTCAAAGCTTGTACGATGATCCTTTGCAAGGGTGTACGGCATGAATACATAGGAGCGGATCTGTGCGCCCCAGCCGATTTCCTTCTGTACGCCCTTGATGTCGGAAATCTTCTCCAGATGCTCGCGCTCCTTGATTTCAACAAGCTTCGAACGCAGCATCTTCATCGCATAGTCCTTGTTCTGATACTGGCTTCGCTGTGTCTGGCAGGAAACCACAATGCCTGTCGGCTTGTGAATCAGTCGTACCGCAGAGCTGGTCTTGTTGACCTTCTGTCCGCCTGCACCGGAGGAACGGTACACTTCCATTTCAATATCATCCGGACGGATGTCTACTTCGATGCTGTCGTCAATTTCCGGCATAACCTCCAGTGCTGCAAAGGAGGTCTGGCGTCTGCCGGAGGAATCGAACGGAGATACACGCACCAGACGATGCACGCCGGCTTCGGACTTCAGGAAGCCGTAGGCATTCTCGCCCTCCACCATGATGGAAGCGCTCTTGATGCCGGCTTCGATGCCGTCGAGATAATCGAGCACCTGCACCTTGAAATTGTGGCGTTCCGCCCAGCGATTGTACATTCTGTAGAGCATTTCTGCCCAGTCCTGCGCCTCCGTGCCGCCTGCACCTGCATGGAAGGTCAGGATGGCGTTGGAGCTGTCATATTCACCGGAAAGCAGTGTTTCCAGATTCTTTGCTTCGAGATCGGACTTGAAGGACGCGATTTCGGATACAATGTCGTTCTGCATATCCTCGTCCTCTTCCTCCATGCACATTTCAATCATGGTGAGGATGTCGTCCAGTCTTGTCCGCATCTTTTCATAGCCTGCAATGCGGTTTTCAAGCTGCTTGGTTCTCTGCAGCACCTTCTGGGAATTCTCCAGATC
>JAZQAA010000214.1:0-20230 GCA_045544975.1 Oscillospiraceae bacterium
AGTGATGCTTTATTTTGATTCATGATCTTTAAGAACAGTACTGTTGCATCAGAACGGATATCCTCTCCATAGATTTCCAATCTTTCAAGCAATGTCCTTGAATTTATATAATTTCCAAGGTTAAATTCATTTTTTGCTATATTTCTAGAGAATACAGATTTTTTAAGTCCATTTTGCAGTTCTTCGTAAAGCCATTCTTCTGTAAAGATGCTTTTGGCTAAGATCGCTTTAAATCCGTAAACAAATACTTTGTTGCCTAACAATAACTTGATTTCAAATAAAGAAGGGGAATCTTTATTTTCATCATTTATCTTACAATACAGAGGACAAGAACCTGTTGTAAACGAATTAACAACTATAGCTTGAAAGAACCCTAACGCAGTAACAAGATTCGTTTTGCCAGATGCGTTGGCTCCGTAAATTGACATGAATTTTAACAGCTTATACTTTCCGTGCCTTTTTAATCTACTTGAATTATTCCTAAACTTCCCCGCTTCCATGCTCAATGTCTGAGTTCCGTCGAAAGAAAGAAAGTTATTGATTGAAAAGTCTATTAACATCATCATCACCTTTTCTATTATACCACCTTTCCACTCGCTTGTCAATATCTATTTTGAGGAATTCTCTTTAATTTGTTTTGATTTTGAGGTTTTTAGAAAAATGCGAGCCTAAAAGTGAAAAAATCACCAAAACACTTGACTTTTAAAATACGCTGTGATATAATAAGATTAGCACTTCATGACGGAGAGTGCTAACAACCATCTTTTGATGTATGAAAGGAGTGAGAAGAATGGCGAAGACCAAGTCAAGTACCCGTGGCACCCAGCACAAAAAAATTGTTCCAGTCAAACCCTACAAAAAGTCAGACGGAACAAAAGTAAAGGGACATTGCCGCTCTACTCCTAATTAACTAGGAGTAGAACAAGAAAGTCAAGAGCGGATGTACCTAAAAATATAACGCACACATATTATAACACATCCGCTCTGAATTTTCAAGCATAATTTTGAAAAACAACTCGAAGCATTACAGAAAGGATGGTGCTGATGCCCCAAAAACAGAGCAACTCAAATAATAGAGGGAAAAAGCCCTCACCCCTTACAGTACACATGTTATGTGCAAATGCCGCCGGAAGATGTGAGTTCGAAGGATGTAATGAATATGTGTTTTGCGATTCAATTACATTGAAAAAGTTTAATAAATCTAACGTGGCACATATTGTGGCTTCAAGTCCAGACGGACCTAGAGGCGATGCGAACAGATCCTACGAATTATCTGATAAGCTTGAAAACTTAATGTTGATGTGTCCGTCGCATCACAAGCTTATAGATGACAACGAAGATGATTATCCTGAAAACCTGCTTCTTGATATGAAGAAAAGACATGAAGAACACGTGAGAGAACTTTGTGATCTTATGTATACCCCTGTATCGGAAAGAGTTCTATTCTTCTCACCTATTAAGAATTGTACCATTACACATATCGATAATCAGTTAACGGCGAGAGCTCTATTGCCGAGGAAGAAAACCGCCTCGACATATGGGATCACAATAACAATACAATCATGCCATGATTATAAATCCCCCGAGTATTGGCTTGATGTTGATAAGCAGTTAGCTCGAGATTTTGAACGGAAAATCGGGAATCAACTCGATAGTAACCCTAACACACATTTCTCGGTTTTCCCACTTGCACCGATACCACTGATAATCAAACTTGGTTTCTTGTTTATGGATAAAACAGGTGTTGATGTTTATCAAAAGAAACGAGAACCAGATACCTGGTCATGGCTAGAACAGAACCCAACTAATACCTTCATAAAAGAAAAACACAAAATCCGTGAAGGTACTAAGATAGCCTTGATACTTTCATTGACTTCAGAAATCGCTTTCAGTAGAGTGACAGCTGCATTCAATGCTGATGTTATCTATGTTATAAAAGCTGACGCATTGGGTGTTGATTCAATTAAAAGCACAGAAGATTTATCTGCATTTTGGCATCTATATCAATCTGTATGCGATGAAGTCAAAAACACAGATGGTGCTTCAGAAATCTATGTTTTCTCAGCGATACCTGTATCCGCTGCATTCGAGATCGGTCATAGATATATGCCTGGTATATTTCCGAAGCTACGCATCTTTGACGATCATAATGGTTTTTATGAAGCGTTAGCTATAGGAGGAGATAATAAATGACACAAAAAGAGCAAGAACTTGGTAATCTGTTGGATAGGATTGCGGATGAACTTAATATAACGCCAACTATGATGGAAAAAGCGATTCAAAGTTATCAAGCTGTTGGAGAATGGATAGGCGATGGCTTAGACTATGAAGTTGTGATCAAACCTCAAGGATCAATGAACTTAGGCACTGTAATTCGCCCGATAGATGACTCGGACGATTATGACATGGACCTTATCTGTCTTTTGAAAGACGGATATAAGTTGCCTTCTGAACAACTCAAAAAAATAGTTGGGGATCGATTAAAGGAGAATAGAACCTATCAGAAAATGCTTGAAAAAGAGGGGAAACGCTGTTGGACGATGCAGTATGACGAATTTCATATGGACATTCTCCCTTGTAGTTCTAAAGATAAAGTTTATCTTCCTGACGTGTCGACAGCAATTCGCTTAACCCATAAACTCGACAATGGATTGTATATTGATAAGTATAGTGACCCTGAAGCGTATCATGATTGGTTTGTAAATAGAATGACTGGAAGGAATCTGGTAGACAAGAGTTTTGTCTATGCTGAACGAGATACAGAAATTGATAAGGTGCCTACATATAAACGGAGGACTACCTTGCAAAAGGCCATTCAACTGCTGAAGAGACATCGTGATATAATGTTTGCTGGATGCGGGGATAACGCACCTATATCCATTATTATCACCACATTAGCAGCATGGGCATATAATGGTGAATCAAATGTTTTTGATGTTCTGCGCAATATTTTATCCAAAATGCCAGAGCATATAAAGCAACAGGATGGCATGTACTATATTCTTAATCCTGTGATGGAAGAGGAGAACTTTGCTGATAAATGGAATGAGAATCGTAAAAAAGCGGATGCTTTCTTCAGCTGGTTAGCCGCTGCCAAAAGCGATCTGCTTGAGAATCCCTTGAGTTTTGCAGGCATCGATGCTATCGGCAATGAGTTAATGAATCGCCTTGGAGAAGCTCCTGTAAAAAGAGCATTGAATAAACATGGTATAGACACTAAGAATTCTCGCAGTAAAGGAACATTGTATGTCAATGGAACAATGGGCGGCCTTGGTGCGGCCACTACCTCAGCTGTTAAAGTAAAGGAGCATACATTCTTTGGCTCGTAAGAATTATTTTAAAAGCAAGAAACATTCTCTTGCTCAACAAAAGGTAGCGTTATGCAAATTATTTTCTCAAAGCACATGTATAATTTCCAAAGGAAAGCTAGTATGGAAATCAATAGTTAGACCGACTCACTTATCAAGATTATATAATGTCGAAATACGTTACTCGATTTCAAACAGTCCAGAGGTATATGTCTTTGGTGATGAATTGCAGAAATTAGATGATAAAGATTTTCCTCATAATTATGGGGTTGATGTCGAAAGAAAACGAGTAAAACTTTGCTTATATAGATATCAGGAATTCTCGTCAGACAAGCTACTAAGTGATACTATAATTCCGTGGATGATTGAATGGCTTTATTATTATGAGATATGGCTCGCTACAGGGAAATGGCAGGGTGGCGGCGAGCATCCTAATATATAATTCTACAATATTCCTGAGCTGGAGCGAATGTTCCTCATATAATAATCAACCCGTGCAAAATCACAATGATTCTGCACGGGTTTCGTGTCCTATTCGGTTAGTTATTGATTCTCCGTTAGGAGTATCAGCCATTTTCGGGGGTTCTTTTTTATCGAAACAAATTCTTCACCGTGGAAACTGCCTTGCGCCGTCTTGTACCATGGGGGAACAGCTTTGCTGAAATTCCCTCCTCCCTCGGCTCCGGAGCCGAAGGATTCATCGGAAGATATGCAGCGTGCATTCCCAGATTCCGGGGAATAATCACATCGGAAATCGGATTGTCCCCGATGTGGAGCATCGTGGAAAACGGCAGCTCCTCGCATTTCTGCACATACCGGAACAGATCGCCGTTTGCCTTGTTGCGGCGGTGCTCCGAGGAAACATACAGCTCCGCAAAATCTTTCAGTCCGCATTTGCAAAGCATTCTGCCGATGCGCTTGCGGGATAAATACATATCACTGATGAGAATCACGCGGATGTCCCATTCCGATGCAGCCACAGCAGTGCAGCACCCTCGGGACGCACCTTGCAGACACGCAGCTCCGTTTCCTTCTCCATATTGCAAAGATAGCGGCAAAGTTCGGGGTTGTAGCCCTCCATTGCAGCCAGCTCCGCATAGATTTCCTCCGCATTGCATTCGTTACCCGGTGCCTTCTTTCTTGCAAGCTGCTCCGCACGAATACGGCATTCTGCAAAATTCTTCGGAATCTGCGGCGAGATTTCCTGCATCTTGACAAACAGATCCGTCGGTTTCTTGAAAGGCCGTGTGATCAGTGTGTCAAATATATCAAAGCTCAGAAGGGTAATGTGCTCCTTCTCAATTCGCTGTTCAAGCTCTTTCGGTGTAATCATGAGTTCTGTCTCCTTGCAGACTTGGCATTCGCGAGCATCAGCTTAATGCGGTTTTCCTGATTGACACGAGTTGCGCCGGGGTCATAGTCAATGGCGATAATATTGGCATCCGGATAGGCATCTTTGATGACGCGGCTCATGCCCTTGGCAACAATGTGGTTCGGCAGGCATCCAAAGGGCTGTGCACAGATGATATCCTCCGTGCCGCTCTCGGCAAGTGCGCCCATTTCCGCAGGAATCAGCCATCCCTCGCCCATGCAGACGCCCTGGTTGATGTATTTGTCCGCGATGTGCCGCAGCTCCTCAAAATCATGCGGTACATCGAATACGCCGTGCTTGCGGATGATATTGCACATCTCCTTCTGCTTGCCGTAGAAAATCTTGTAGGCAAGGTGGAAAATCCGGCTCGTCGTGTTCGCTCTGTCATAGAGCTTTGCCTCGTTTACCTTGTTGATGATGCAGTAGAGGACGAATTCCATCATTGCCGGCACAACCGGCTCACAGCCCTCCGACAGCAGGAAATCCTCCAGATGGTTATTGGCAAGGGGGGAGTACTTGACATAGATCTCACCTACAATGCCCACCTTGATTTTCGGCTCGCGGCTGCGTTCGATTTTTGCAAAATCATCCAGAATTGCGCGGTAAATCTTCTTTGTATTGGAGTAGCGATTCTCACGGAACAGCTTCTCCAGCTGCTGCTGCCAGTGCTGCAGGCATTGCTCGGACATTCCCTTTTCCAGCTCATAGGCACGGCACTGGTTGTGCAGGGACATCAGCAGATCTCCGTAGAGAATCGCATACAGCGCCTTGAAAAGCATCGGTGCGGTGAACTGGAAGCCGCTGTCCTTCTCAAGTCCCGAGAAATTCAGTGAAACCACCGGAACCATGGGGAAATTCTCACCGACACATTTGCGCAGCAGATGAATGTAATTTGATGCACGGCAGCCGCCGCCCGTCTGTGTAATCATCAGTGCTGTGCGGTTCGGGTCGTATTTGCCGCTCTTGAGAGCTTCCATGAACTGCCCGATGACAAGCAGCGCCGGATAGCAGGTGTCGTTGTGGACATTCTTCAGTCCCTCGTCTACAACGGTACGCGATTCACTCTCCAGCAGTTCCATATGGTAGCCGTAGGATTCAAAAATGCTGATGAGCAGCTTGAAATGAATCGGCAGCATATTCGGCACCAGAATGGTGTGTGTATCCTTCATCTCCGTTGTGAACTTTGTGTATTCAGGCATGGTAGTACGCTCCTTTCCGCAAGGGGACTCCGTCCCCCTGCACCCCCTGCCAAAGGGATGACATCCCTTTGGAATCCCGAGACGATCTGCCATTGCCCCCTTTGGGGACAAAGGCAGATCGTTTAGATTGCAAAGCCATCCATTCTCGGCAGGAATGCAAGGGGACACACTCCTTGCCGAAAGCAGTTATCTCATCGCTGCAATCAGACTGCGGAGTCGGATTTTGGCAGCGCCGAGGTTATTGATTTCATCAATTTTGAGCTGTGTATAGAGCTTGCCCTGGCTTTCGAGGATCTGTCTGACCTCGTCCGTAGTAATCGCATCAATACCGCAGCCGAAGGAAACGAGCTGGACAAGCTGCATATCCGGCTGTGTGGTGACATACTGTGCTGCACGGTACAGACGGCTGTGGTATGTCCACTGATTGAGAACGCCCAGCTCTGGCATATCACCGAGTGCGGCAATGCTGTCCTCCGTTACCACCACAAGTCCCAGACTGGTGATCAGCTTGTGGATGCCGTGGTTGATTTCCTTGTCAATATGGTACGGTCTGCCTGCAAGCACAATGATCTTTCTGCCCTCACTGCGCGCCTGACGGATGACCTCCTCCGCCTTTGCGGCAAGTGCCTTGCGGTATGTCTCCAGTGCTGCATAGCCTGCATCCGCTGCGCCTGCAATCTTGCCGGCGATGTTATACTTTGCAAGCACCTTCTTCATCACGGAAATCACATTTTTCCGGTTGTTCATGTCCATATAGGGATAGGAGAAGTTCTCCGCATTCAGACCGCTGTGGTTAGCGCGCATCAGCTCCGGATAGTAGGCAACAACAGGGCAGTTGAAATGGTTATCCGTGTCCGGTTCCGTCAGATTGTAGCTCATGCACGGCCAGAAAATGAAATCCGGCTTCTGCTCCAGCAGCAGCTCGATATGTCCATGCGCAAGCTTTGCAGGGTAGCAGACGGTATCGGATGGAATCGTGTGCTGCCCCTTGAAATAGACCTGACGGTCACTTTCGCCGGAAATTACGGTTCTGAAGCCCAGCTCCTTGAAGAAGGCGTGCCAGAACGGCAGCAGCTCGTAATTGTTCAGCACGAGCGGCAGACCCACTGTAGCACGGGGATTCTGCGGCTGTTCCTGCATGATCTGCAGGAGACTATCGTATTTATATTCATACAAATCCGGAATGCTCAGCTTTCTTGTAATACCCGCACCCTTTTCACAGCGATTGCCCGAAATAAATCTGCCGCCGTCCGAGAAACGGATGACATTCAGAAGGCAGTTTGCCGTGCAGCCGCCGCAGCGGACATTCTTGGAGGTGTAGGAGAAATTCTGCAGTGCCTCCGGAGAAATCAGTGCACTTTCCGTATTCTGTGCCTGTTCCTTGGCGTAGAGTGCTGCGCCGAAGGCACCCATCAGACCGGAGATTGCCGGACGGATGACATGCCTGCCAAGCTCGCGCTCAAAACAGCGCAGAACGGCGTCGTTGAGGAAGGTGCCTCCCTGTACGACAATATTCTTACCAAGCTCCTCCACGCTCTTTGCGCGGATGACCTTGTAGATTGCATTTTTGATGATGGACGCGGACAGTCCGGCAGAAATATCCTCCACCGTTGCGCCGTCCTTCTGTGCCTGCTTGACGGAGCTGTTCATGAATACCGTGCAGCGCGAACCCAGCTCCACCGGATGCTCTGCAAATAATCCCATCTGGGAGAATTCCGCAATATCATAGCCCAGTGCCATGGCAAAGGTCTGGATGAACGAGCCGCAGCCGGATGAGCAAGCTTCGTTGAGCATAATGCTGTCAATTGTGCCGTTCTTGATCTTAAAGCACTTGATATCCTGTCCACCGATGTCAATGATGAAATCCACATCCGGACAGAAGAAGGCTGCCGCCTTGAAATGCGCCACTGTTTCGACAATGCCGTGATCCACGGAAAGGCCTGCGCGGATCAGATCCTCGCCATAGCCCGTTACCGCACTGCTGCGGATCCGGATCTTCGGGTTCTTGTCATGGTAAATCTGCTTGAGCTTTGCAGCAATCCTGTCAAGGGGCTGTCCTTCGTTGGAGGCATAGTGGCTGTAAAGCAGCCTGCCGTCCTCCGTGATCAGCACAAGCTTTGTGGTTGTCGAGCCGGAGTCAATGCCGAGATACGCATCGCCCTCATAGGTGCGCAGATCCGCGTATTTCAGGTCATGCCGCTTGTGGCGTTCAATGAACTGCGCATACTCCTCACGGGACTGGAACAGACAGTCGCCTGTCAGCACATCGGAATGCGCCTGTGCATTCTCTACCATTGCAAGGAGTGTATCCGGCGTGCGCTGCGTATCCTCGCTCTGTGCCGCATAAAGCGCACTGCCCAGTGCTACAAAGACCGGTGCCTGCTCCGGGAACAATGCCTGTTCCTCGGAAAGCTCCAGCGTTTCTACGAACGCTTTACGCAGACCCTTCTGGAAGGAAAGGGGACCGCCGAGGAAGAGCACCTTGCCCTTGATTTCTCTGCCCTGTGCAAGTCCGGCAACGGTCTGGTCAACCACAGCGCGGAAAATACTTGCTGCCACATCCTCACGGGCTGCGCCCTGATTCAGGAGCGGCTGAATATCGGATTTTGCGAAAACACCGCATCTGGATGCGATGGGATAGGTTCTTGTCGCCTTCAGGGATGCCTTGTCAAGCTCATCAACCGTGATGCCAAGGAGTGTTGCCATCTGGTCGATGAATGCACCCGTACCGCCGGCGCAGGAGCCGTTCATGCGCTGCTCCACGCCGCCTGTCAGGAAGATGATCTTTGCATCCTCGCCGCCAAGTTCAATGACAGTATCCGCATCCGGATAACAGGTCTTGACTGCAAGAAATGCTGCGTGTACCTCCTGCACAAAGGGAATCCCTGCCGCATTGGCAAGTCCGAGTCCTGCAGAACCGGTCATTGCCGTGCGCAGCTGTGCATCCGGAAATTTCTGTACAATCATTTTCAGCTGCTCTGCCACGGCTTCCTTGACCTTTGAGAAATGGCGCTGGTAAGCGGAATGCAGAATTTCCCCAGTCTCGCTGCAGACTACGGTTTTTACAGTTGTTGACCCTACATCAATTCCCAATGCGTATTGTTTCATAGATGCCTCCATATGTATTCTATATCGCTTATATCAGATGATCCTCGTGAATGATTCTGCTGTCATTCATGAAAATTCTCGGTACTCGTTTAGAAATGCCGCATACTACCTCATAGCCGATGGTGCCGTAAATGCCGGCAACCTCATCCGCTGTAATGCAGTCACCGCCGTCCGCTCCTATGAGCGTCACCTTGGTGCCGATTCTGGCATCGGGGACTTCGCCGATGTCGATCATGAGCTGATCCATGCAGATTCTCCCGACAATCGGACAGCGCACGCCCTGAACGAGCACTTCGCCCTTTCCGGAAAGCAGCCGGCTGTAGCCGTCGGCATAGCCGATGGTGACGGTTGCAATTTTCTGTTCGCGCTGCGCACGGTAGGTTCTGCCGTAGCTGATGCAGGTGCCCGGTGCCACGGTCTTGATGTGGCTGATGCGGGAACGCAGCGACAGCACCGGCTGCAGGCTGAGCGGCATCGGAAGCGCCGCATTCGGACAGAGTCCATAGAGAATGATGCCTGCTCTTGCAAGTGTGCTCTTCGGCTGATTGCGGTAGCAGATAGCTGCGCTGTTCATGCAGTGGACATGACGCAAAGCGGTTCCGCTCTGCCGGAGTGCCTCTGCAATATCGAAAATGGCGGATTCCTGTGCGTCCGTGTAACGGACATTGTCCGGATCTTCCTCGTCAGCAACAGCAAAATGCGTGAAGATACCCTCCACACAAAGTCCCGGCTGTCCGAGAATCTGCCGGATCTGCTGGAGCGCTTCGTCCGGATGCTCCGTGCAGACACCAATTCTGCCCATGCCCGTATCCAGCTTGATGTGGCAGCGCACCGGAAGTCCGCCCGCCGTGCAGCGCGAAAGTGCTTCGGCATATTCCGGAGAAACCACCGCCTGCAGAATATTCTGCTCTGCCAGCATGGGCGCGCATTCCGGAGAGGTGTAGCCAAGAATCAGAATCTCCGCCTCCGGAGCCCATTTGCGTACGCGTACAGCTTCCTCGAAGCTGGAAACCGCAAAAAACCGTACATCGGCTTCGTAGAGCCGGCGGCAGATGAATTCCTCACCATGTCCGTAGGCATCCGCCTTGACCACCGCGCAAAGTTCGGTGGAGGGCGCAAGATGCTGCCGGATAACGGTCATATTATGACAGAGGGCGTCCAGTGAAATCTCTGCCCATGCACGCTGACGATACTGCATGATCGGTGCTCCTTCTTCTTGAAATGGTGCGTTTCTTCCCGAAAAATGTCGATTTGGTTGCGAAACGGGAACAAAAGCTGTAATATTTGGAAAAAAACTTGTTTTACTACTTGTGGTTTGCCTCCGATTATGGTATAATGAAACCATTCGAAAGTTTAACGATATGTGGGAGGCGTGTGGAAAATGGAATTTGCATTCCAGCAGCAGACGGATGTAATGCAGCGCAGAGCGCTCTGCTTTACAGGGCACCGTCCGGAAAAGCTCCCGACGGGCAAGCTGCTGTCGCTTTTGATTGAAACACTGCATTATCACATTGATGATGTGATTGCACGGGGCTTCCGCTGTTTTTATGTGGGACTTGCGGATGGTGTGGATTATTACGCAGCGGAGTATCTTTTCTCACTGCGCAGAAAATATCCCGATATTCGTGTTGTCGGCGTTCAGCCGTGCGAGGACTATGAGGAGTTCTTCCTCCGGCGCGGCTACAGCTTTATCAGACTGCGTTATATGCTGGGCAGCATTGACAAGCTGGTGATCCTTCCCGGAACCTACCGGGACAGCCAGTCGTTCCTCCGCCGGAACCGGTATATGGTGGAACGATCCCGCGCACTCATCGCTGTATGCGGTTCAGGGAGATCCGGCTCCCAGAGTACGCTTGTCTATGCCAGAAACCAGGGTCTTGCCTGCCGGCAGATTATTGTGGACAGCGAATTGCCGGTAACAGAATACCTGGGACTGCGTCCGGAAACCTGGCCTGTGCAGGAAACCGGCGTTCTGACAGCACTGACATTGAACGCATAGTAACATTATAGCACTAAATCATGAAAAATGCAAGAGCAAAGCGCGAACTTTCTAATTTATTGCCGATATTCGGAATGCGCTGCTCGAGCGTCACAAAATTCAATCCAGAAGGCTGATGGAGGTTGTACAGTATGGACAAAAAGAAGAAAAAAGGCGGCCATGTTGCTATCCCATTTCTGATCGCATTTCTGCTTGGCATTGTCTGCATCGGCGGCATTGCCATGATGATATTCCAGTCAATCCGTCCCACGGACAATACAGTGCATGAGATGGAGGGTTCTGTCTGGGTGCCGGATGAAACCTATAATTTCACTGTGCTGTTTGTGCTTGACGAGAAAACGGATCCCTGTCCGCTGACATTTATGGCGGCAAGATTCCTGCCGGAAGAAAAGAAAATTCTCCTCATTTCCATGCCCTCCAATATGCTGACTGTCGTGGACGGCAAGCAGTATACACTGACGGAGAGCTATCAAAAGGGCGGAATCTCCATGACGGAGCAGGCGATTGCCAATGAAACCGGCATCACAATCGACCGCTATGCGATCTTTGACAGCACGGCATTCCAGAGATTGTGCAATATCTTCGGCGGTGTCATGTATGTCCTGCCGAGCGGCATGGAGGGTTTTACGGAAAGCCCGGATGCACAGTACTTCGGTCCGTCCAAGATGGAAAAAATCATCACCTACCCGCTCTTTTCACAGAAGGAAGTGCAGCGAAGCGCCGTTGCTTCCGATGTGATCTGCGATATGATCAACCAGGCGGACGAAGAACGCCTGCTTGCCAGCATGGATATGAACTTCCGTACCATGGTCAATCTGATGGATACCGATATTTCTTCCATTGACTATGACGGCATGAAAAAAGCACTGCAGTATTTGTTCAAGTACGGCAGCGATGTTGCGCAGTTCCGGATTATGACCGGAACCAGTGCGGATAACAAATTTGTCCTCTCGCCGAATTTCCGCGACCAGATCGCACCGTATTTCGCGGAGGAAGAAGCGGAGGAATAACCTTGTATACCAATATTTTTGATACCCATGCACACTATACCGACAGTGCCTTTGATGAGGACAGGGAAGCGCTGCTCGCTTCCATGCCGGAGCAGGGCGTTGCACGGATTCTGCTTGCTTCCAGCAGTACAGCGGATTCCGCGGCAAACCTCGCACTCGCAGAACAATTCCCCCATGTGTATGCCGCAGCCGGCGTGCATCCGGAATGCGTGGATGCGCTGGAAGAAGGCTGGCTCAGCCGGATAAGGGAGCTTGCGGCGCATGAAAAGGTGCGTGCCATCGGTGAAATCGGTCTGGATTACCACTATGACGGGTATGATGCAGCACTGCAGAAGGATGTGTTCGTGCAGCAGCTTCAGCTTGCAAAGGAGCTTCAGATGCCCGTGATTGTGCACATCCGCGATGCGATGGGGGATACCCTCGAAATTCTGCGGGAATTCCGTCCGAAAGGCGTGGTGCACTGCTTCAGCGGCTCGGCGGAATCTGCAAAGGAAATCCTGCGCCTTGGGATGCATATCAGCTTTACGGGCGTTTTGACCTTCAAGAATGCAAGAAAGTCCCATGAGGCGCTTGCAGAGGTGCCGCTTGATCGGCTGATGATGGAAACGGACTGCCCCTATATGGCGCCGGTTCCCTTCCGCGGCAAACGCTGTGACAGCCGCATGATCGCCTATACGGCGGAAAAAGCCGCCGAAATCAAGGGCGTGGACACCCAGACGCTCATTGATGCGTGCTGCGAGACGGGGAAGAGGCTGTTTGGGATTGTGTGATTCCCCGCGAATTTTCATATAACTTTCACATAAGCTATTGACTTTATGAAAAATTTGTACTATAATAATAAGTAAGCCTGCCGAAACGGCGGACGAGGATTTTCTGCGCAAGAGAGCGAAGAAAATCCCGCTTGTCGTTATGGGACAGGAGGCGTACCGCACCGGACAGGCGCGGTAAGCGGATAGTCAATTTTACCGCCCGGAACCCTTCCGGATGCGGATTAACAGGAGGTTCGATTGTGAATAAGAAAATGGGTAAACCGGTCTTTTTTGTCGTATTCTTCGTAATACTGGCGTTTACACTGACCACGATGTTCGGTGTTTCCACCTATTACGGTGATATGACAACGACCTATGTACATGGCCTTGGAGATATCCGTCTGGGTATTGACATCCAGGGCGGCGTGGATGTAACCTTTGAACCCGAGGGTGACATTGATGCCAACGAGGAACAGATGGACGCAGCGATGGAGGTTGTCAAGCTCCGTCTTGCAGGTCTGAACATCAACGACAGCGAAACCTATGTGGATTATAATAATGACCGCATTATCGTGCGTTTCCCGTGGCAGTCCGGCGAGGAGGATTTCGATCCGACTGCAGCCGTTGACGAGCTGGGACAGATGTCCGAGCTGACCTTCCGTTACGGACAGGAGCCGGACGGAGAGCTGATCCTGACTGGTAATGATGTTGATATCGCGCAGAGAGGCTACAACAACGAGACCTCTCAGTGGGTGGTACAGCTGACACTGAACGATTCCGGTAAGTCCGCATTCGGTGCAGCTACCTCTGCACAGGCAGCAAATAAGGGTTACATCTCCATCTGGATGGATGACGAATGCATCTCCAGTGCGACTGTCAACGAAGCCATCATGACCGGCGAAGCAGTGATCAGCGGTAACTTCACTGCAGAATCCGCAGAGCAGCTTGCAAGCCAGATCAATTCCGGTGCACTGCCCTTCTCCCTCGTAACAACAAGCACCAAGACCCTGTCTCCGACACTCGGTACCGGTGCTCTCTATGCGATGATCCTCAGCGGTATTCTCTCCCTGATTTTCATCAGCATCTACATGATTGTTCTCTATCGTCTGCCCGGCGTTGTGGCAGTGATTGGCCTTGTTGGTCAGGTTGCAGGTATGCTTGCAGCGGTTTCCGGCTGGTTCGGCTTCATGTCCAGCTCCACACTGACCATCCCCGGTATTGCCGGTATCATCCTCTCCGTTGGTATGGGTGTTGACTGTAACATCATCACCGCAGAACGAATCCGTGAGGAACTGGCAAAGGGCAGATCCATCGATGCAGCTCTGAAGGCTGGTTATAAGAACGCCTTCTCCGCAATTCTCGACGGTAACCTGACACTGGCGATTGTTGCCGTTGTGCTGATGGGTGCCTTCGGTACCAGCACAAGCCCGATTACACGCTTCCTTGACAGCACCATCTTCTACTTCTTCGGTGCAACAACGGAAGGCTTTGTATACTCCTTCGGCTTCACACTGCTTGTCGGCGTTATCCTGAACTTCGTGATGGGTGTTCTGGCAGCAAGACTGATGACCATGTCCCTTGCACGCTTCAAGTGCTTCCAGAAGCAGTCCCTCTTCGGCTACAAGGAAGACAAGTACAAGGCTCCCAGAACCTTCCATTTCAGCGAGAACAAGAAGAAGTTCTTCATCACTTCCGCAGTGCTGCTGGTCGCTTCTGTCTGCACTGTATTCTTCGGTGTGGAAGTTGCGATTGACTTCAAGGGCGGTACCATCATTTCCTACTCCTATTCCGGAGACATTGATGAGAATGCATCCAAGGCAAAGATTGAGGAAATCCTCGGCACTCCCGTTACCATGCAGAAGGGCGAGAGCTTCGATGCCGATGTGAATATCCTCACTGTTTCCTTCAGCTACAATAACAGCGTCACACAGGAACAGCAGGAAACACTCGTTGCTGCACTCCAGGAGGTTTATCCGGAGGCAGGCGTTAAGCTGCTGGAAACCAACGATGTCAGCCCGTCCTCCGGCCGTGAGTTCTTCGGCAAGTGTATCGTGGCTGCGATCTTCGCAGCAATCCTCCTGATCCTCTACATCGCACTGCGATTCAAGAAGATCAGCGGTTGGTCCGCCGGTGTGTTCACCATCATTGCACTGATGCACGATATCCTCATTGCATTTGGTGGTTTCGTCCTCTGCGGCTTCGAGATCAACTCCAACTTCATGGCGGTTGTTCTGACCATCTTCGGTTATTCCATCAATAATACCATTATCGTATATGACAGAATCCGTGAGAATCAGGCAGCGATGCCGAAGAAGACCACCATCGCAGATCTGGTAAACCTCAGCGCAAGCCAGACACTGCGCCGTTCCATCCGTACTTCCATTACAACACTTTCCACCATGATCATCATCAGTGTTGTGGCGTATGTCTGCAAGGTGGACAGCATCCTGAGCTTCTCCGTACCGATGGTATTCGGTCTGATTGCAGGTACCTTCTCCTCCCAGTGCATTGCACCGACCCTGTGGGTATGGTGGAATGAAAAGAGAGGCATCAAGACCATCGGCGAGTACGCAAAGAAGGCATAATTCAAATACCCAAAACCGGGAAGAAAAAACTTCCCGGTTTTTTTCATCTCCCATGCAACCAACCGGAAAAAACCGGTGGTAGTAGGCAGAAGCTTCTGTAAACTGGAATGAAAGGAGGATGCAGCATGGAGGATCAGGAGATCGTTGCACTGTATCTTGAACGAAATCAGAATGCTATTGCACAGACTGCAGCAAAATACGGAAAGTACTGTTTTACCATCGCTTATAACATTCTGTACAATCATGAGGATGCCGATGAGAGCGTGAATGACACATGGCTTCATGCCTGGAAGAGCATTCCGCCCCATGAGCCGAGGATTCTCTCAACCTTTCTCGGCAAGCTGACACGCTATATCTGTCTCAAGAAATGGCGCGGCAAGCACGCCCAGAAGCGCGGCGGCGGGGAAGTTCCCCTTGTGCTCGATGAGCTGACGGAGATTCTTCCCGGCAGCAGCAATCCCGAGGAAGAAACGGATGAAAAACACCTGACGGAGATCCTGAACCGCTTTTTACAGAATTTGCCCGTGACGGAACGCCGTGTGTTCCTGTGCCGTTACTGGTATCTCGATCCGATTGCACAGATCAGCAAGCAATTCGATTTCACAGAAAGCAAGGTCAAATCCATGCTGCTTCGCACCCGAAAGAAGCTGGCGAAGACCCTGGAAAAGGAGGGAATTACGCTATGAAAGCTGAACACTTACTGAATGCATTAGGAGAGGTGGACGAAATGATGGTTCAAGATGCAAAGAAACATAGAACAATTAAAAAACGCACAAAGCTCTATGTGGGGCTGATTGCAGCCGTTCTTGCTGCAGGTGCACTCGGACTCAGCGCAGTCGTGGCATATAAGAACGCTGAATACACAGGGGAATACCCCCTTCTGTTCCAGATGTTCTTCTCGAAGAAATCCGAGACCGAGGTCGAATATGATTTCACAGATTTCGGCGAGGAGCTGGGGGATACGATCGAATTTGACGGCGGCAGAATTCTCACACGTTCCATCATCGCGGATGATATGAGGGCGTATCTGATCTACGATGTGGAGCTGACGGATCTGTCGGTGATTCCGGAGAACTGCACAGGCGCTTTCAATATCGTGAACGCTTGGTATGTGAACGAGGAAGGGGAATGCGTTGCTTCCTCCGGCACCGGTGAGCTGCTCGAGCAGCCGTATGAGGGCACATATACCTTCTGCTGGTCGATAGAATTCGGCGGAGAAACCATTTCGCCGGACGGCTGCATTGAATACGAATTCCAGAGCATCGACTTTGCTTATGAGACGGGGTATGAAGAGGTGGATTCTGTATCGCTGCCGATTGGTGAGACATACACCATGGAGCTGGATTTCATGAAGGACGGCACCTGCGTGGAAAAGACGATGGACATTCCGCTTTCCGAGAAATCGCATACTTCTGTGACAAATGTGAAGCTCTCGCCGTTCACGCTGCGTGTGACTTTTTCGCAGTATGTAGCGCTTGACACGCAAAAAAGCTTCTATGATCGTTTCACAGTTGTTTATGAGGATGGCACGGAAGAGACGCTGCTGCTTGACTACTATTGCTTTGGTGCGCTTCCGGATCCTGCCGAGGATGGCAGAAAGCCTGCACTTCTGGACGCTGCACTCAGAAAGCCGGTGGACTACGAGAAGGTCGTATGCATCCGCTTCGACGATCTCGAGCTGCCGCTCAGATAATGGATGAACAAACCGCCCGTTCCGGAGGGAACGGGCGGGTTTGTGGATTTAGTTGTTATATCGGTATTTGTACAGATGGGGGATTACCGCTACGCCTTCTCAATAAACAGCACGCCCAGTGTATTGGGACCGCAGTGACTTGAAACCACGCAGCCAGCTCTTGTGATGTGGATCTTGCTGAAAATGCCCAGCGCATCGAGATAATTGCGCACTTCCATGAGCAGCTCTTCGTCGCAGCCGGAATGCGTAATAAAAGCGCGCTCTGTTTTTGCCTTGTGCAGCAGCGGCTCAAGATCCTTGACATAATTCATCACAATCCGGTTCATCGGGCCCATGTATTTTTTTGCCGCGGACATCTTGCCATCCTTCACCACAATTTTCGGGTGCAGCTTCAGAACTGTTCCGGCAAAGGCAGCCATATCGCTGCAGCGTCCGCCGCGGTGCAGGTATTTTAAGGTATCAACCACAAAGCTTGCGCGGACATAGGGCTGCAGCAGTCGGATCTGCGCAGCAATTGCAGCACCGGAAAGTCCTTCCTTCGCCATAATGGCAGCTTCAATGACCTGCAGTCCGATGCCGGTGGAAAGGCTCTTCGAATCAATGACATGAATTCTGTCCTCCGCCTGCAGCTCCTCTGCAGCAAGACCGAATACATTCACAGTAGTGGACATTTCGCCGGAAATACTGAACGCAATGATTTCGTCTCCGGCTTCGATGATAGGACGCATCAGTGCAATTGTGCGGTCCAGGTTGATTGCCGATGTACGCGGTGTTGCGTTGTTTTCATCTGCCCAGCGGTAGATTTCATCCGGCGTAATGGAAAAACCGTCCTCATATTCTTTATCATCGAGAACAATGTGCAGCGGAACAATGGAAATACCATAGTCATCGATCAGCTCCGGCGAGAGATCGCAGGTACTATCCGCAATGATTCTGACACTCATGAAAATTCCTCCTAATCATAGTTTCCCGATCCCTTATTTATCCTGGTTCATGGAATAGTATAGCATATTTTTCCTGTTTTGTAAATTGTTTTTTTAAAAAATCTTTTTTGAAGAAAGCTTGGCGATTTCTTTTCATTTCCCTGTTTACAAATCCGGGAAATTGTGGTATAATAAACATAAGCGCCGTGCAGTACGGCAGACATTTTATAAGGAGGAACATTCCTATGTCAAAGAAGTTTTACATTACCACGCCGATTTATTACCCCTCCGGTAATCCCCATATCGGCCATTGCTATACAACCGTAGCCTGCGATTCCATCGCGCGCTATCGCAGAATGCAGGGCTATGATGTCATGTTCCTGACCGGAACCGATGAGCATGGTCTGAAGATTGAGCAGAAGGCTGCTGAGGCAGGCGTCACCCCGAAGGCATATGTGGACGGCATCGTGGAGATTTTCAAGAATCTCTGGGAATACATGAATATCAGCTATGACCGCTACATCCGTACCACTGACGATTACCATGTGGAAGCTGTACAGAAGATCTTCAAGGCACTCTATGACAAGGGTTATATCTACAAGGGCAAGTACACCGGTAAGTACTGCACACCCTGCGAGAGCTTCTGGACTTCCTCCCAGCTCAAGGACGGCAAGTGCCCCGACTGCGGCAGAGATGTTGTGGACGCAGAGGAAGAAGCCTACTTCTTCAAAATGTCCCCCTTCGCAGATCGTCTTGAGAAGCTCCTGACGGAGACCGACTACCTCCAGCCCAAGACCCGTGCAACCGAGCTTGTCAACAACTTCATCAAGCCCGGCCTTGAGGATCTCTGCGTATCCAGAACCACCTTCAAGTGGGGTGTTCCCGTTACCTTTGATGAGGGTCATGTGGTTTATGTCTGGATTGACGCGCTTTCCAACTATATTACTGCACTCGGCTATGAGAACGGTACCTATGATGATTTTGCAAAATACTGGCCTGCAGATACGCACATGGTAGCGAAGGATATCATGCGTTTCCATGCCATCATCTGGCCGGCAATGCTCATGGCACTGGAGCTGCCGCTTCCGGAGCACCTCGCTGTGCACGGCTGGATTACCTTCAATGGACAGAAGATGTCCAAGTCCATTGGTAATGTGGTAGATCCGTTCATCCTCGGTCAGCGTTATACTCCCGATGCCATCCGTTATCATATTCTTCGTGAAATGGCACTCGGCGCGGACAGCGATTTCTCCAATGAGATTCTCATTAACCGTATCAATACTGACCTTGCCAACGGCTTCGGCAATCTGGTTTCCAGAACCGTTGCCATGGCGGACAAGTATTTCGGCGGCACACTGCCCACAGAGCGCGAGGCTGCCCCCGTGGATGAGGAGCTGCAGGCACTTGCGCTTTCCATCCGTGACAAGGTGGACGGCTTTATTGACAACACCCAGATCAAGCAGGCGCTCGAAACGATCT
The DNA here is from genome assembly GCA_045544975.1 of Oscillospiraceae bacterium. GTDB lineage: Bacteria > Bacillota > Clostridia > Oscillospirales > Ruminococcaceae > UBA3855. The sequence continues at coordinate 19,426 of JAZQAA010000214.1, forward strand.
TCACTCTTGTGGACAGAGCCAACAAGTATATCGACGAAACAGAGCCGTGGAAGCTCGGCAAGGACGACGCCCAGAAGGCAAGACTTGCAACTGTTCTGTATAACCTGCTCGATACTATCCGTATTATTTCTACGCTGCTCTATCCCTATATGCCCACAACCATGCCGAAGGTTTGGGAGCAGATCGGTGCATCCGAAAGTGATGTGACCTACGAGAATGCAGGCAAATTCGGCGTTCTGCCGGAGAATAACACCGTGCATAAGGGCGATATCCTCTTCCCCAGAATTGATGTGGATAAGGAGATCGAGGAGCTGAACCAGATCATCCGGAATGCATCCCCTGCAGAGGAAGCAGAGCCGGAGTTCACGCCTGAAGCACAGGCTGAACAGATCGAATTCGATGATTTCATGAAGGTGGATCTGCGTGTCGCAAAGGTACTGCAGTGTGAGAAGGTCAAGAAGTCCAAGAAGCTTCTGTGCCTCCAGCTCGATGACGGTATGGGCGGCAGACAGGTAGTATCCGGTATTGCACAGTGGTATGCACCGGAGGATCTGATCGGCAAGAAGGTTGTGATCGTCGCAAACCTCAGCCCCGTAAAGCTCTGCGGCGTCGAAAGCTGCGGCATGATCTGCGCAGCAGATATGCCCGACGGCAGCGCAAAGGTGATGTTTGCCGACGACGCATTCCCGTGCGGTGCTAAGTTGAGATAATATAGGTGCCTCCGGCGAACCCCTGTGGGGGCGCTGCCCCCACACCCCCGCCAGAGGAATGTGATTCCTCTGGACTCCTATAGCAAAAAATCCAG
>JAZQAA010000215.1:0-3375 GCA_045544975.1 Oscillospiraceae bacterium
CAGTGATCGTGCGTCATTCCGTTCGTGTGAATGGTCTGGACGGTCTGGCGATCAACAAGCTCGACACTCTCAGCGGCATCGGCGATCTGAAGATCTGCGTAGGTTATGTAAAGCCTGACGGCACACAGCTGCGCGACTTCCCGTCCAGTCTGGAAGAGCTGGCGGACTGCGCTCCGGTTTACGAGAGCTTCCCCGGCTTTGACGAGGATATCACAGACTGCCGCAGTTTTGAAGAGCTGCCGAAGGTCTGCCAGGACTACATCAAGCGTCTGGAAGAACTCTGTGAATGCAAGGTTTGCATGGTCGGCGTAGGCCCCGGCCGTGATCAGATGATCGAGCGGTGAGCCACCGCTGGCGATTCGCGAGGGTGACTTCCCTGTTTTCGACAGTATGCTACACGCGTTGCAAGATCTCTTACCGCAATGCGCCTTGCTTCGCACAGGCGCAAAGCTCATGGTGAATAGGGCAAGCGAAAACAGAATACAAGATTCATAAATGACAGAAACAAGAGGTGAATACCATGCCGGATTTGAATGATATGCTGGAAGGGCTGGATACGCCCACCTATATTCCGGAGGAAAAGAAGGGTGCTCCGCAGATTGAGGCACCTGCACTTGACGATATCTTAGCGCCGCCGCCGGCTGCCTGGACACCGCAGAATGCGGAGAAGAAGGGTGCTCCCGTGGTGGATGAACCGGTGCTGCTGGATGACCCGGCACCGACAGTCTGGAAGAAAACCGAGCAGAAGGGCGCGCCCGAGGTAGAGGCACCTGTTCTCGATGACGGTCCTGCTTCCTACACAGCAAAGCCGTCCGCAACGCCCGATCCTCTCCCCGATGCAGCAAGTCTTGAGGAGGATATTCTGGGTGCTGCAACTGCCTATGATCCGGTGGAGGAATTCTACCAGAAGCTGAAATTCACAGATGATCTGAAGGCTGCATTCAGCACGCTTGATGCTGAAAAGCAGATGCAGGTTGTGGAAATGCGCGCAAAGCAGATGGGCATTCCGGTGCCCGGCATTCCGACGGAGCTTCGCCCGAAGCTGACAGCTCCTTCGCCGGAGGATGCCGCTGAGGAGCCGGTAGTTCTGGAGGAAGCGCCCAAGCCCACCACCTATGTTCCGAAGTTCAAGGACGAGGATCTGGAGCGCGCGAAGGAAGAATCCAAGAAGCCGCAGAAATACACACCCCCTCCGCAGATGGAAATGACGGAGGAAAAGCGCCGCGAAAACCGCCGCATCATGAATGAACTGCGAGAAGAGCGCGAGAAGGAAGCCGCAAAGAAGGGCTTCAAGCAGCTGATTCTGCTGGCTGTACTTGGTGTGATCTGTGCAGTTGCGTTCAGCGTATTCATTTCCGGTGCATTCGGGCTGGGTTATAAGGAAGTGCTCGAAGAGCAGGGATTCATGAATATTGTGAAGCAGTATGCGCCGTATCTCGGCATTGCCCTGGGACTTTGCTCCGTTGTGATCTTTGCACCGCTGCCGTTTATTCGCGGACTTGCAAAGCTCCTCAATGGTGTGACCTTCATCCTGTCGCTGTTCCCAGGCATTCCGCTGCTGATTCAGAAGGACGGCAATATGCCCGTCAACGCTGTCCTGTTCGTTGTTGCGGCAGGTCTGAGCGGATTTGGTTTTATGTCGCTTGTGACAAGCGACAACATCCGGATGTACGATAAGCACGGCAATTCCTGATGATTCTATCAAAAAACAAACACTTCCCTCTGCAAACCAGGGGGAAGCGTTTTTTACTGCTGCATTATATTTATACACGATCCTCAAGTGCAACATAACTGCGGATATCATCAATTGCCATATAGGCAGGACGGATGATTTTATTGGAATTGATCAGTTCCTCAATTCTGTGTGCCGACCAGCCGGAAATTCTCGCAATCGCGAAAATCGGCGTATACAGCTCGGACGGAAGTCCCAGCATTCTGTACACAAAGCCGCTGTAGAAGTCCACATTGGCACATACGCCCTTGTAGATGCGGCGTTCCTCGCCGATCACCTCGGCTGCAAGGCGTTCTACGCGCTCATAGAGAGCGAACTCGCGCTCCCTGCCCTTTTCAATGGAAAGCTTCTCGACAAAGCCCTTGAACACCTTGGCTCTCGGATCGGAAACGGAATACACGGCATGACCCATACCATAGATCAGACCGGCACGGTCGAAGGCTTCCTTATGCAGGAGCTTGCGCAGGTAGCCCTTGAGTTCGTCCTCATCCTCCCAGTTCTGCACATTTTCCATCAGATCATCGAACATCTGGACAACCTTGATGTTCGCGCCGCCGTGCTTCGGACCCTTAAGGGAGCCGAGTGCTGCCGCAATCGCGGAATAGGTATCGGTTCCGGAGGAAGATACCACATGAACGGTGAAGGTGGAATTGTTGCCGCCGCCATGCTCTGCATGGAGCACGAGCGCGAGATCCAGAAGCTTCGCCTCAAGAGGTGTGAACTTGCTGTCGGGGCGGAGCATATGGAGAATATTCTCCGCAAGGGAAAGCTCCGGCTTTGGCTGGTGAATAATCAGATCCTCACCTGCCTTGAAATTATATGCCTGATAGCCGTAAACAGAAATCAGGGGGAACAGGCTGATCAGGGAAAGGCACTGGCGCAGGACATTCGGAATGGAGATATCATTCGCACGGTTGTCGTAGGAATAGAGCGTCAGCACGCATTTTGCGAGGGTGTTCATCATATTGTCGCTGGGCGCCTTCATGATGACATCGCGCGTAAACACCGCCGGCAGGAACCGCAGCTCTGCAAGGAGCTTTGTGAATTCATCAAGCTGCTCTTTTGTCGGAAGATGGCCGAACAGGAGCAGGTAGGTGGTTTCCTCAAAGCCATGGCGATTATCGTCTGCAAAGCCCGTAACGAGCTCCTCCACATCATAACCGCGGTAGTAGAGCTTACCCTCGCAGGGAACGCTCACACCGTCCACAGTTTTGGAGGCGCACACATTACCGATATGGGTCAGTCCCGCAAGGACACCCTTGCCATTGAGGTCACGCAGACCGCGTTTGACATCGTGTTTTGTGTAGAGTTCGGGGTTGATGGGGAATTCCTCACAGCAAAGGTCTGCAAGGCGGTCGATCACCGGGGAAGCGGCATCTGCGTAATCATAGCGTGACATGGTATCAAATCCTTTCTGAATGGCAGGCGTGTGGCGCTGCATCGTTTGTCATTCTTGATGTAGTATCTTTCTATTATAACACAGTTTTTCTTCAAAGTCAACAAAAACACAGAAAATGTTTTTCGATTTTTATGCACATTACCTCTTTACAAACGACAAAAAATGTGGTATAATAGTTGAGGTTCATCGAGGTGTGGCTCAGTTTGGTAGAGCACTACGTTCGGGACGTAGGGGCCGCAGGTTC
>JAZQAA010000216.1:0-3206 GCA_045544975.1 Oscillospiraceae bacterium
AGCTTAATAATTCTTAATGGTATCAGCATTGAAGAAGCTGTCGCTCTCGGTGTAGTAATCGTTTGTCTCGAGAGAGGTGAAATCCTCATCATCGGTGTCGGGCAGTCTTGCACCGCAAACACCGCAGAACTGGAACTTCTCATTAACCTCAGCATCACACTTCGGGCAGATTTTGAAGCCGCGGATATTGTTGAGATCGAAGCGCATCTTCTTGATACGACGGCGTCTTGTATCAATATCCTCGCAAAGAGCCTTCATTACTGCAGGGTCCTCGTCAGGATTCTTGTAGTACTTCTTGCCGATATCTGCGAATACTTCTACGATTCGTTCTTCCTCATACAGAATTTTGCGTTTCAGGTTGTTGACTTCGGATGCATTCTTTGCTTTTTCGCTGACGCCACGGCTGGCACCACTCAAACTTTCAATGAATCCCATAACTTCTCATCTCCTATGCTATCTGGCGGTTTGGTTTACCGCCGTACTAAATTCCCTACTATAAATTATACAACATTTTCAGAATTTGTCAAGTCTTTTTTGGATATTTCTGTGTAAATTCATAAAAATTTTACGGATTACTTCTCCACCGGTGCGAAACGAATCCGAATTGACGGAAGCTTGTCGATTGTGGTATAAGCATTATACAGACCATCCTCAAGGTTCAGGTCGTTCTCGCCGCTTGCAGGCGGAGCAAAAATCTTCAGCGTCATATCGCATGGACCGGAGAGCGGCTTTTCATAGAATGCGGACATCATGTCAATGGTCTTTGCCTTGGGCGACTTGTAGAACCATCTGCCATTAATCTCCATCATGTAGTTGCCCTCATCTTCAAAGGTCACCTCACAGAAGGTCGGATTGCCTTCGAAATGCAGCGGGATTGCAAGACCCTCAGCGTCCTCGGAATTGCCCCAGCGAAGTGTAACGGGCAGCTGGATCTCCTCACCCTGTGTCATCTTCGGAAGGAAACGTTCGGAGTGGATGATTTTCTTGTAGGTTTCCATCACAGGCTGCGCAATGCCGACATCGGGGTTGTTCGGGTCCTCAATTTCAAGCCCCAGTCTGCCCCTGTCACGGAACTGATAGAATGTAAAGCCCGTGAACCAGTCAGCCTGTTCTTCGTCCAGAATATCGCAGAATTCCTGTACCATGGCAGCCTGATCATAGGCACCGGTTACATCGCCGTCCGCATTGAATTCAGACATGATCATGGGCTTGGATTCTCCGCCGTTGAGGAAGCAGTAGCGCTCATAGCTTGCCTTGGTCATGGCATAGACATCGCGCACTTTGCTGCGGCTGTGGCTGTTGCCGCCGGGTTCCGCTACATCATAGGGCCATCCCCAGTGGAGTGCCATGTATTTGTCCACGGACCAGATATCCGCTGCCGGAATGGTCTGTGCGAATTCCTCTTCCTTCTCCATCTTGCCGGTTTCCGGATGCTCTACACCGCCGATGCAGATGATGGTCTGCACATTCGGCGCGTGTTCCTTGATGATGCGGGAAGCGCGTACAAAGAAATCTGCAACCTCCTGATAACTGCATCTCTTGTTGAAGGAGAACCAGTTGCCGGTGGCTTCGTGGTTGATGCGCAGCAGTACTCTGCCGAAGGGACGCAGGTCATTTGCAATGGCAATCAGATGCTCATCGGATACATGGGGATCAATGGTGAGTGTCAGAGTGACATCCTGACCATGTGCACGGATTTCACGCATATAATTGAACGGTTCGCCGTCCGTATTACCTCCCAGACCGCCCTTGTAGGTAAAATAGTCGTCATAGGGGAAGTCCCATGCGAAGCTGACATCGGGGCTTGCGTGAACCACGCTTGCTCTGCCCGGCCATCCTTCGTCGAGAGGATAGTAGCAGTACATCAGACTGATACTTCTGTGGGGTCTGCCGAGTGCATGGAGGATATAGTCCTGGTTGACATATTCGCCGCGTTCGCTACCGTCACCCAGATCCACTGCACAGAGGGCCTTGCCCATGTGGAGTCTGTAAATCTTTTCCATAGTGCTAATTCCTTATCTACATCGTATATTTTTGCCGCACTCTGCGGCATACCTCTTTATTATACCTGTTTTTGGGCTTTCTGTCAATAGCCTTTTCTGTGAAAAGAGCTGCCGCAGAATGCAGAAAATGCCCCCGAAATTCGGGGGCATCGGATTTATACCATAAAGAGCAGATCCGTGTAGGACGGCAGCGGCCAGTCGGTATCGGGGGAGATGGTTTCAAGCTCATCAACCAGCTTGCGCAGTGCCTGCATGGAAGTGAAAATCTCAGCACGGCAGAACTTTGCAGCTGCTTCTGCATTCTGGATTTCCTGTGCTGCGCAGGTTGCTTCTTCCAGCTTCTGCACAGCTTCTGCAATGCCGGACACGAGTGCAGAAATCTTGGTAGCATAGCCAAGCTCATAGGATGCATCCAGACTCAGTGCCTTCTTGGAGAGGGCAGCATCGCAGGCATCCTTGTTGATCTTCATACCAGCGGGCAGGATCTGCTTTCTTGCCATGTCGAGCATGGTGAGTGCCTCGATGGTGATCACCTTGGTGTAGTTCTGCAGGAGAATTTCGGTTCTGGATTCGATCTCCACACGGGAGTAAACCTTGAACTTCTCGAAGAGTGCGACATTCTCCGGATTGGTGTATTCCGGAACACAGTCCACAGTGGAGAGAAGATTGGGCAGGCCGCGCTTTTCTGCTTCAGCAAGCCATTCATCGGAATAACCATTACCGTTGAAGATGATGGCTTTGTGGTCACGGATGGTACGCACGAGCAGTGCCTTGAGTGCCTTATCAAAATCCTCTGCCTGCTCCAGTTCATCAGCGAACTGGCACAGTTCTTCAGCAACAATGGTATTGAGAATGGTGTTGGTGCAGGAAATAGAATCCGCAGAACCAAGCATTCTGAACTCAAACTTATTGCCGGTGAATGCGAACGGGGAGGTACGGTTTCTGTCGGTGGTATCCTTCTTGAAATTCGGCAGGGCATCCACGCCGATGTCGAATTCCGCGGTGTTGGAAACATATGGCTTGCCGCTTTCGAGCGCTGCAATGACAGCCTCCAGCTCGCTGCCGATGAAGACGGAAACGATGGCAGGCGGTGCTTCGTTGCCGCCGAGACGATGATCATTGCCAGCGGATGCAGCGGACAGGCGAAGCAGCGGCGCATACTCATGCACGCCCTTGAGGATCGCGCAGAGGAAGGTCAGGAAC
>JAZQAA010000217.1:0-10106 GCA_045544975.1 Oscillospiraceae bacterium
GTCCCTCAAGTGGTTCCGTGACAATTTCTGCGGTGCCGAGAAGGAAACTGCCAAGGCAATGGGCGTGGATCCCTACTATCTGATGGACAAGGCAGCCCTCGAATCCCCGATCGGTGCGAATAAGCTGCTGTACCTGCCCTATCTCATGGGCGAGCGTACACCGCACCTTGACCCGAACGCAAGAGGTGTGTTCTTCGGCTTATCCGCTATTCACGAAAAGCGTGATATGCTCCGTGCCGTGATGGAGGGTGTGACCTACTCCCTGCGTGACTGCGTGGAGGTATGCCGTGAAATGGGCGTTTCCGTGAGCGACATGATGGCTTGCGGCGGCGGCGGATCTTCCCCTGTTTGGAGACAGATGCTCGCAGATCTGTACGACTGCCCTGTCAAGACTGTTGACTCTAAGGAAGGTCCCGCCCTCGGTGTGGGTATTCTGGCAGCAGTGGGTGCAGGTATTTACAACAGCGTTCCCGAAGCTTGCGATGCCATCATCCGCACAGCGAATGTGCAGGAGCCTGTGGCAGAGAATGTTCCCGAATACGAGAAGTTCTACCAGATGTACCGTGAGATCTATCCGGCACTGAAGGCACAGTTTGCAAAGCTGTCTGCGATGTAATTTGGATGATTCACTCCGATAATCCGTGGATTTTGCCTCCCTGTCAATTCCTGGCAGGGAGGCATTTTATCCATAATTCCAAAAAAATATTCCAAAACCACTTGACAAATGCTGCAATGTATGATAAAATACAAATGAATTGAATCCATGAAACCGTTGACGCGGAGATAACGGTAATGATGCTTCCCCAGAGAGTCCGGGCAAGGTGCGAGCCGGATGAAACACACATTATCAAATGGACCGCTGAGGGCGCAGTCAAAGGCGCAATGCTGAGTATTCTGCGACGTATGGCACACGTCAGTTGCCGGGGATATGTTGGTATCCTGCAAAGTGCACAGCCCATGCTGTGAATCAAGGTGGCACCACGGATAAGTGATTATTCGTCCTTGACAGAAGCGTAATTCTTTCTGTCGGGGACTTTTTTGCATTCCGGCGGATTACGGAGGTAATACGATGGTACTGCTCACAAAACGATGGCGATGCGTGCATTGCTTTGAACGAAATAGGATTGATAATGATTGATTAATGGAGGTATTTTTTTATGAAACACAATGGTTATGAATTTGACAATTACTTTAAGAATCACCCTGATATGAACGGATTTTTCGGAAAGTACGGCGGAGCGTATGTCTCCGATGAACTTAAGCGTGCAATGGAGGAGATCACAGAAGCATACTTTACAATTGCAAAGTCCAGCAAGTTCATTGGTGATCTTCGCAGAATCCGTAAGGAATTTCAGGGCAGACCCACACCGGTTTCCCATCTGGAGCGCCTTTCCGGTTCCCTGGGCAATGTCCAGCTCTATGTTAAGCGTGAGGATCTGAACCATACCGGCGCGCATAAGCTCAATCACTGCATGGGCGAAGCACTCCTTGCCAAGTACATGGGCAAGAAGAAGGTTATCGCAGAGACCGGTGCTGGTCAGCACGGTGTAGCCCTTGCAACGGCTGCTGCATATTTCGGTCTTGAGTGCGATATCTACATGGGCAGCGTGGATATTAAGAAGCAGGCTCCCAATGTGGCAAGAATGAAGATCCTTGGTGCAAATGTTGTTGAAGTTACCCATGGTCTTGCAACGCTCAAGGAAGCAGTTGACGCAGCATTTGAAGCGTATACCAAGGAATATAAGGACGCCATTTACTGCATCGGTTCCGTTCTCGGACCGCATCCGTTCCCGATGATGGTGCGCGATTTCCAGAGCGTTGTCGGTATTGAAGCAAGGGAGCAGTTCCTTGAAATGACTGGCGAGCTTCCGGATGCAGTCGTTGCCTGTGTGGGCGGCGGTTCCAATGCGATGGGTATGTTCTCCGGTTTCCTCAATGATCCGGTGGACATCTACGGCGTTGAGCCGCTTGGCAGAGGCGTACAGCTTGGTGATCATGCTGCAAGTCTCAAGTATGGTACAGAAGGCATCATGCACGGCTTCAACAGCACCATGCTCAAGGATGAAAATGGTGAACCTGCTCCTGTTTATTCCGTTGCAAGCGGACTGGATTACCCGTCTTCCGGTCCTGAGCACGCGTATCTGCGTGATCTTGGCAGAGTCAAGTATGATGTGGTTGATGATGAAGAGACCATCGATGCATTCTTCAAGCTTTCCAGAATGGAGGGTATCATCCCTGCAATTGAAAGCTCCCATGCCGTAGCATTCGGTATGCGCCTTGCAAAACAGATGGAGCGCGGTTCCATCCTGATCTGTCTTTCCGGCAGAGGTGACAAGGATATGGACTATATCATTGAACAGTACGGCATTCGCTGAGCTGACTCATATATAATCGAATGACAAAACCCACTGGCGAAGCGTATCGCCAGTGGGTTTTTGCTTGGGTTGTTCAGTCTGCATAGCAGGATGTAATGCCGAGGTATTCCTCCAGACACAGACCGCTTTCATAGACTGCCGTTGCCGTTTCCACACCGAGGTAACGGATGTGCCACGGCTCGTACTTGTAGCCGGTGATGTGTTCCTTGCCCTTCGGGTAGCGGATGATAAACCCATATTCATGGGCGTGCTCAGCAAGCCAGATGGCTTCCGGAGTGCCAATGAAGCTGTCATTGACGATGTTGACATCAATTGCGAGACCCGTCTGATGTTCGGAATGCCCTGGCCGTGCGGAAAGCGTATCCGTTTTCTCCTGACCGTACCATGCTACATAATTGTTGTAAATCCGGGCTTGATAGTCATAGGAGCGGAATCCCGAAGAAAGATAGATGTTCAGTCCATCCGCTGCTGCACCTTCGCGCAGAAGTGCAAACTGCGCCTCACAGGTTGGATCCAGACCCGGATTGTAGGTGGAGGGCAGCGCATAGGTCTTGTTGGCAATCAGAATTCCATTGATATAAGTAAGCTCCGGTTCCGGAGCAGGAGCTTCCGTCGGCGGAGGATCTGTCTGCGGCCGTTCCTCCACAGTAACCTGCACCTGCGCGGTAATTTCCGGATTCTCAGAGGCTGCAACGGAAATAATGCAGCTCCCAGGTTCGTTTGCCGTGATATTGCCAAGATAGTCCACGGATGCAATGCGATTATCCGAAGTGGACCAGATTTCCCCCTTGTCAGTCGCATTTTCAGGGTGCATGGTCACGCGCGGCATGGCGGAATCGCCCACGAAGAGAGAAATTTCGTAAAAACTCAGTGTAATGGACTCCACAGGAATGCTCTCCTCCTCAGTGGTTTCGGGGATGGTTTCCGTGACTTCCTCCGTTGCTGCTTCTGTGGATTCCTCCGTCTGCGGTGCAGTGGTTTTGGGAGGTTCGGTTACAGGCTCGGCAGTGGCAGGTTCCGTCTGTATATCGGAGAATACCGTTTCCTGCGATGCTGCAGACGGCAGAGAATCCCCTTGGCTTTGATCGGTATTTGTACATCCTGTCATGCAAAACAGTCCGAGTGCTGTGAAAAACGCAGCCATTCGAATTTTTTTCATTCTTGCTTTGGACGCTTCCTTTCTTGTTCACAAAACCCCCGATGCAGTGCATTGGGGGTTTTGTATTGTCATGATTAGAGATTGAACATGATGTTGTTCAGGATGCTCTCCAGCTTCTCCTGACCGCCGCTTGTAAGGGAGTCGGTTACCTCACCCTTGGACAGAGCATAAGCCTCGAGATCAGCCAGAGTTGCCTTGCCGCTGATGATGTCTGCACCGATACCGGTGGTCCAGCTTGCATAACGATCAGCAACAAACTGATCCATTCTGCCGTCGGAGATCATCTTGTCCGCAATACGCAGACCCAGTGCAAATGTATCCATACCTGCGATGTAGCCAAGGAAGATATCTTCCATAGTGTAGGAGCCTCTTCTTGTCTTAGCATCGAAGTTCAGACCGCCGTTTGTGAAACCGCCAGCCTTCAGAACCTCATACATGCACAGTGCAGCATCGTAGATGTTGGTCGGGAACTGGTCGGTATCCCAGCCAAGCAGAGTATCACCCTGGTTTGCGTCAATGGAACCGAACATACCGTTCACTCTTGCTACACGGAGTTCATGCTGGAAGGTGTGCTGTGCGAGTGTTGCGTGGTTTGCCTCGATGTTCAGCTTGAAATCCTTGTCAAGGCCGTACTTGTTCAGGAAGCCGATCACAGTTGCGGAATCAAAGTCATACTGGTGCTTTGTAGGCTACTTGGGCTTGGGTTCTACATAGAAGTCACCGGTAAAGCCGATGCTTCTGCCGTAGTCCACAGCAAGCTTCATCAGACGAGCCATGTTGTCAAGCTCCAGACCCATATCGGTGTTGAGCAGGGTCTCGTAGCCCTCACGGCCGCCCCAGAATACATAGCCCTGACCGCCAAGCTTTACAGTTGCTTCCAGAGCCTTCTTGATCTGTGCTGCAGCATAGGCAAATACATCTGCAGAGGGAGAAGTACCTGCACCGTGCATATATCTCGGATGATCGAAGCACTTAGCATTACCCCACAGGAGCTTCTTGCCAGGGTTAAGCTTCATCATTTCAGCAACATAATCTACGATTTCGTCGAACTTCTCGTTTGTCTCAGCCAGAGAACCAAACTCCGGAGAAAGGTCGCGGTCATGCCAGCAGAAATAGTCGATGGACAGCTTATCCATGATCTCGAATGCACAGTTCACCTTTGCCTTTGCCTTTTCCATGGGGTCTGTTTCGCCCCAGGACTTGTCGGTGGTGCCGCAGCCGAACATATCGGTGCCGTCGCCGCCCATGGTATGCCACCAGGACAGAGCAAACTTCAGGTGCTCCTTCATGGTCTTACCTGCAATCACTTCATCCGGATTGTAGTACTTGAATGCCAGCGGATTGGTGGATGCCTTACCCTCATAAGGAATCTTGCCGATGTTCTTGAAAAATTCGCTCATAACGAACCTCCTGAAAATATTTTTTCTTTTATTTTTGAATTGGAAAAACTCCAATCTTTCCCATGATTGATGGCGGTGGAAAAGCGGGACTGCGTCCCGTGCTCGCCTTTCTGAAGCTTCGCTTCAGAAATTCCCAAAAGAATTGAAAAAACTCCATTCTTTCTCGTAATTTAAGCCAGTCCGATCTCCTGATTGGAAATATCAAAATACTCTTCGAGAATGGCAATGTAGTAGCGGAAACATACCTTTCCGTTGCAGTACAGGACATCGCCTTCTTCAGGGATACCGAGCTTTGCAAGGTCGGAATCTGTAAGTGTCGAGAACTGTACAGTTTTGTAATCGGTGATTGTAATGCCAAGATACGCAAGGGAATCCTCATCAAGATTGCTGAGCAGTACCTCTTCTTTTGAGATTCCAAGTTCTTCCTGATCTGCAGGAGAGAGCGTTACAGTGAGTGTCTGGTACTCAGCGCCGCCAAGCTGGAGGGACTGACCATCATTATAGGTAACATGGTAAGCCGTTCTGCCAAGCAGCTCCATCTGTGTGTCGCTGAGTGTCACTTCGATATTATCAGAAATAGTGTTCAGATGCTTTGTGATATCACTGCGCTTTTCGGTTTGCCATACAATTGTGGTTTCTTCCTGCATGGGACGGGTGACCATCACAGAACGGCTCAGCCCCTTGATCTGGAAGAGCACCATATCATAGTCTTTGTCGAGCTGGTTGGTTTCAATGGAAACGGTTGTGCTGCCGTTGGAACTGTCCATGGTATCCACCACCTCATAACGATAGATGCCGGAAGGGGAGACACCTGATTCCACAACCGTGGAGACTGTGGAGGGCGCAAACAGCGAGGTCAGCAGGAAGTAGGCGAGCGATCCAAGCAGGTACATCAGAAGATAGATGGTACCGAAGGCGGTTTTTGGGGTTTCGCCAAGTCCTGAGAAGAAAAATGCAATCAGTGCTACAACGAGCATGGGAATCAGAACTTCCCACTGCCCGAAATAAAAGAGCACTGCCGGCAGGAGTGCCGGAAGCATCACAAGACTTGTAATGATCGTGAGCAGCTGCTTACGCGTGTACATAAGCAGTACAACAGCGATGACGGAGACTGCTGAGAGCAGCAGACATACAGTGACCGGCTCCCGAACAACCATCTCATAGAAAATGGAAAGATAGGAGAGCATAACGATCAGTATACAATATAAGGGACTGAGAAGCGAAACTGCACGCTTTGTCCAGCGATTTGCAAAAAATTGACTCATTCTCTTTTCATCTGCCATGCAAGGCAGTCCTTTCTCAATTGGTGAACAGATGTACTGTCATTAATATGTACAAAGTTATTATATCATTTTTTGAAAGAAAAGACAAGTGGTTTCTGAAAATCTTTTTAGGATTTTGCAATTTTTTTCAAAATGGGTAGAAAACGACCTTAGTCTGTCGGATTCTTGCTTGACAAGGCGGGGAATGTGTGTTATAATATTTCCAAATCTAAAACTGGAAATCAGGCGGCAGTCAGCGCCAATTGTCCCTTAGCAGGGGATGATTGGCTTTTTTATTGCGGAGAGGAGCGAATCGGATGTTATTTCCATCATTGGAAGAAGTAAAGGAATTGAGTGAAGAATACAGTGTCATTCCGGTATGCTGGGAGATTCCGGCTGATCACTGGTCACCGCTGCAGATTTTTGCCGCGCTTTCTCAGAATGAAAAGAATGCTTTTTTGCTGGAGAGTATCTCCGTTCCGGAGTGCTTTTCCACCTGGTCCTATATCGGATGCCGTCCGCATCTGGGCGTTCATGTAGAGGGTGAAACATACAGCATTTCTGTCTTTGAAAACCGTTTTCCCGAAGAGACTGGAAGCGTGTCCGCATTCGTTCATGATCTGATGCAAAAAAAGAAAAGTCCTGTTTTACAGGGAGCACCGGAGTTCACAGGCGGATTTGCCGGCTTTTTTGCAAAGGAAAATCCTCTATCCGGCAGCTTTTATCTCTATGACGAAATCATAGCGTACCATCACCTTCGCAGTACTGCCGTGGTGATGATCAACCTGCACTGTGGTACCGATCTTGCGGCACAGTACCAGGCTGCAGAAATCCGTGCAGCTGAAATAGCCTCCGCTATTGAGCGATTCCGTCTGCAGCCGCAGTACCGGGATGATGCACCGCCGATTGCTGTAAAGAATGAGAGGGATTCTCTCATTGTTACCAATGCACCGGATAGTCTGGAGCTGTACCGCAGAATCCGTTCGCGTTTTCCGGCACCCAATCTCTTCTGCGTTAAGAGCGAGGGGAAGTGCACCATGGGCAGTGCGCAGCAGATCCAAAAAGCAGCTGTGCAGGCTGGATTCTATGGCTACAATGGTACCCAGAAGGGATGTGTCCCCGATTTGTATGTGCAGTATACCGAAGATTCTGCAAGAGTATGCTGCAGCTGCAAAAAAGATGAGGAGATTGTGCTGGGACTGATGCGTTCTGCAAAGCTTGAGAATACTTCGATGGGATAATGAAAATGCGCTTCAAACAGGGCATATTCCGGCGTTTTACAGGGCTTTACTATGATATTATCTAAATTTTCGAAGTAATACGCCCGAAAATCTGTGGAAATGCCAATTTTCCCGAAAATTCTTGACAAAACGCCCTAAATCGGATATAATACAAGTATATTATATTTTTTGGAGGATGTAACGATGAAAAAAGCTGAACTGATTCAGGCAGTTGCAGGTAAGCTCGACTGCTCTAAGAAGGATGCTGACCTGGCTGTTAACGCAGTCCTGGATTGCATCAAGGAAACTCTGGTAGCTGGCGATAAGGTTTCTCTGACTGGCTTTGGTGTATTTGAGGTTCGTGAGCGTAATGCAAAGCAGTGCAAGAATCCCCGCACAGGCGAGATGCAGGATGTTCCGGCTTGCAAGGCACCCGCTTTCAAGGCTGGTAAGAACCTGAAGGAAGCTGTTAACAAGTAAGAGCTTGCAAAAACAAGAAACGCACCGTTTGACACGGTGCGTTTTTTTTATGCTTCTTCTCTCAGACGGCGTTTCAGCCCATTCATGATAATATCTCTTGCCTTCGCAGCATCTTCCTTTGAAAGGGGTGGAGCGTCTCCGAGAGGATATTCCATGCCGAGAGCTTCATACTTTGCTTTGCCAAGATCATGATAGGGGAGGACATCCAGTGCCTTGAGCGTGCGCAGTCCTCCGATAAAGTAGCCGAGCCGTTCCAGCGCATCCTGATCATCCGTCCAGCCAGGAACCACTACATGACGGATCCACAGGGGAACCCCGTGATTTGAAAGAAACTCTGCAAATGCAAGTATTTTTTCATTTGAGTGTCCCGTGAGGGCAAGATGCTTTTTCTCATCAATATGCTTGATATCCAGCATGACAAGATCGGTAACATTGCAAAGCGCTTCCATTTCTTCCGATTCTCGGAACAGAATGCCGGAGGTGTCCAGACAGGTGTGGATTCCTTTTGCCTTTGCTTTGGTGAAAAGCTCTGTCAGAAATTCCAGCTGCAGCATCGGCTCACCGCCCGTTGCTGTAATACCGCCGCTTTTTAAGAATTCTTTGTACCGATCATATTCCTGAAGAAGGGAATCTGTTGTACGAAGCTGCCCCTTTCTGCGTCTCCAGCTGTCAGGATTGTGGCAATACAGACAGCGCATCGGACATCCCTGAAAGAAAATCACGAACCTTATACCGGGTCCATCCACTGTTCCGAAGCTCTCTGTTGAATGAATATAGCCTTCCATAGCAAGTCTCCCTTTCTCGGAATAATCAGCAGTCCTGCCCCCATAAAGGGGCAGGACTGTAGTGCGGATTCAGATATTGGAATGGAATGTTCTGGAAATGATATCATCCTGCTGTTCCTTGGTCAGCTTGATAAAATTCACAGCATACCCGGATACACGGACTGTCAGCTGCGGATACTTCTCCGGATGCTTCTGGGCATCGAGCAGAGTCTCGCGGGTAAATACATTGACATTCAGATGGTGACCGCCCTTTGCTACATAGCCATCGAGCAGTTCTACAAGATTATCAATCTGCTGCTTGTTTTCCATAATGATCCTCCTTTGGAATTCAGAAAATGCGAAAATCAGAATTCTTCGTCATCGTGTGCATCTATATCGTCTTGTTCTTCGCTGTCATCGAAAAAAGTGGGGATTGCACAGGCACCGGGATTACTGGAGCAGTCCGTGCTGTTGATTGTCTGAACTGTAGTTGCCTCGCCGATTTTCAGATTGATATGCCCGCTTCCTTGAGAAACCAGCGCATCAATCATTGCAGCAAGCTCATCTGCCTGTGCGTCCAGCTCCTTGTCATTCAGCTTCATTGAGTGCCTCGTTTCTGAGTGCGTCCAGATCCAATTCACCGGAGAATACGGTCTGGCTCTTGCCGAGTGCGTCCGGAATGATGGAGAAGGTATTGGAAATACCGTCCTGTGCATGGCGGAACGGAAGCTTTGCAACGGAGGAAAGGGATGCAACAGCACCATGGGTATCTCTTCCATGCATCGGATTTGCTCCGGGAGCAAGCGGAACACCCTGCTTTCTGCCATCCGGTGTGTTTCCGGTTTTCTTTCCGTAAACAACATTCGAGGTAATTGTCAGAATGGACATAGTCGGTACACCATCACGATAGGTATGGTGTTTACGGATCTTGTCCATGAAAATGCGTACCACATCCACTGCAATTTTGTCAACACGATCATCATCATTGCCGTATTTGGGGAAATCTCCCTCCACCGCATAGTCCACAACAATGCCGTTTTCATCACGGACGCACTTCACCTTAGCGTATTTGATTGCGCTCAGAGAATCCGCAACAACGGACAGACCTGCAATACCGGTTGCAAAATATCTCTTCACATCACGGTCATGCAGTGCCATCTGCAGTCGTTCATAGCTGTATTTGTCGTGCATATAATGAATGACATTCAGCGTATTGACATAGAGACCGGCGAGCCATTCCATCATGGCATCGTATTTCTCCATTACATCA
This sequence comes from Oscillospiraceae bacterium, assembly GCA_045544975.1. GTDB lineage: Bacteria > Bacillota > Clostridia > Oscillospirales > Ruminococcaceae > UBA3855. Next base: position 9,931 of record JAZQAA010000217.1, read on the forward strand.
TCAAAGTCCAGATAATCGCCTTCAACCGGACGATACTTGGGACCAACCTGCACCTTCATGACTTCATCCACACCGCCGTTGATCGCATAGAGAAGACATTTTGCAAGGTTGGCTCTTGCGCCGAAGAACTGCATTTCCTTGCCGACACGCATCGAAGAAACGCAGCAGGCGATGGC
>JAZQAA010000218.1:0-8000 GCA_045544975.1 Oscillospiraceae bacterium
GTTCCGGATATTACGCATCTCCATGACAAAAACAGGATTGCAGCGCGTGAACTGCAGGCTGCATATGAGAGCCGTTTGCAGCGTGAAATGCACAGGCTCGAACGCCTGTCCTCCCAGCTTCGATTGCTGTCGCCGGAAGCAAGGATTGCCGCACAGGAACACAAGCGTATTGCGCTGACGCAGCGCCTTGAGAACCGGATGCAGCAGCTTTTGGAACGCAGCTATCTGACACTGACAGCGCAGGATGAAAAGCTTCGGCAGCTGGATCCGATGAGGGTTTTGAAGCGCGGTTATGCTGCAGTGTGCCGAGAAAACGGAGAAATCCTGCCATCTGTGCAGAAGCTGACCCCTGGGGAATCCGTCCGCGTTCGGATGCAGGATGGAACATTTACGGCAAAGGTGGAACAAATTGATGACATATGAAGATTGTATGAAACGCCTGACAGAAATCACTTCCATTCTGGAGCATGAGCAGCTTTCACTGGAGGAAGCCGCAAAGCTTTATACAGAAGGAATGGAGCTGTCAGCAAAATGCCATAAAGTATTGCAGGATGCGGTGCTTTCCGTGAAGGAAATTCCTGTTCCGCTTCCTGAGAAAGAGTGATAACATGAGTGAAGTAAATCAGCAGCTCAAAGCATATGCAGAACGCTGCGAAGCATATATGATCTCTGCAGTGAGTGAGATGCAGGCACAGTGCGGTGATCTTGCTATTGCCGATCTGTACGATGCCATGCGGCATTCTCTGACAGCCGGCGGCAAGCGCATCCGTCCTGCACTGGTCTATGCGTTCTGCGAATGCTGCGGAGGAACGCCTGAAAAGGCAGATACAGCTGCCTGTGCAATGGAGATGACCCATACCTCTTCTCTGATTTTCGATGACCTTCCTGCAATGGATGATGATGATCTGCGCCGCGGTAAGCCATCCTGTCATAAGGCATTCGGCGAAGCGACTGCAATTCTTGCAGGAGATGCTCTGATTTGTGCGCCGTTTGCCTTACTTGCTAAGGATGCACAGTTGACGGATGCACAGAAGCTGCAGCTGATTGCAGAGCTTGCTTGTCAGGAAGGCGTCAATGGCATGGTCGGCGGCCAGATGATGGATATGCAGTTTGAGAACATGGAGAAAGTCACCGTGGATGAGCTGACAACAATGTGCAATCATAAAACAGGTGCACTGATTGCAGCGTCCTGCCGTATGGGATGTCTTTGCGGCAATGCAACCGCCGAACAGCTTGAGGCTGCGCGTTCCTATGGCATGGCAATCGGACTTGCATTCCAGATTATTGATGATGTTCTGGATGTCACAAGCACCGCGGAAGAGCTTGGAAAGCCAATCGGCAGTGATGCAGAAGAAGAAAAGAAGACATTCGTAACACTACTTGGCATTGAAGCTGCAATGCAGCGTGCAAAGGAACTGACAGAATATGCGCACGCTCAGCTTGAAAAGTTTCCGAATGCAGAATTCTTACATCAGCTCACGGACGAGCTGCTGAATCGGCAATGTTAATTTACTGGAGGAACATTCATGGAATCAATCTATAATCCTATTATGCTTGCAGGCTTTCTTGGATGGGCTGCTGCTCAGGTTTTGAAGTTCATTCTGTTTTTTATTCAGAATGATGATGTGAATTTTGAACGCCTGTTCGGATCTGGCGGTATGCCGAGTTCCCATTCGTCGCTTGTCTGTGCAGCGACGGCAGCGGTTGGCAGAGTCGAAGGACTTGCATCAACTTCTTTTGCAATCATGTGCGTGCTGAGTGTGATTGTTATGTATGATGCCGCAGGTGTCAGAAGAGCTGCCGGTCTCCATGCACAGGAACTGAACAAGATCCGCCTGCGTCTGTTCACTGGAAAGAATGAGGAAAAGAGTAATAAAAAGGAGTTAAAGGAATTTTTGGGACATACACCTCTGCAGGTGTTCGGTGGTGCCATTCTTGGTATTGTCATCGGTTTCTTGATTCCGCTGCATAGTTAATATGGATACTAATCATTCTCAGGAAAAGGATCTGCGGGAATATTCTCTGGATGAAATGCAGCTTCCGCAGGATCTGAAAAAACTGAATTATCAGCAGTGCCGCAGACTTGCCAAGGAAATTCGTTCCGTTCTTGTTAAGGTCGTTTCCCAGAATGGCGGACATCTTGCGTCAAATCTTGGTGCAGTTGAGCTGACGCTTGCCATGCACCGTGTGTTTGATTCCCCAAAGGATAAGTTTGTCTGGGATGTCGGCCATCAGTGCTATACGCATAAAATCCTGACCGGCCGTCTTGGAGATTTCCGTACCCTCCGCAAGGAAGGAGGTATTTCCGGTTTCCCGAAGCCGGAGGAATCCGATCATGACGCGTTCATCAGCGGTCATAGCAGCACCTCCATTTCCGTTGCCTGCGGAATTGCAGAGGCAATGCGTCTCGAAAATGATCCGCATCATGTCATTGCAGTGATTGGTGACGGCGCACTGACGGGCGGAGAAGCCTATGAAGGTCTGAACAATGCCGGAAAGATCAATAAAAATCTGATTGTGATCCTCAATGATAACAATATGTCCATTTCCAGCAATGTCGGTGCCCTGTCCGGCTATCTTCGTTCGATCCGTGAGAAGGAGCGCTATGTTCGTACAAAGCAGGCAGTGGAGAAGGTGCTTGTCAACACGCCCGGTCTTGGTATGCCTGTTGCAAAGGCTTTGAAGAATTCCAAGGACGGCGTAAAAAGCATGATTTTCCGTCAGGCTACCTTCTTTGAGCATCTTGGCTTTGTCTACCTCGGTCCCGTGGATGGTCACAATCTGCAGGAACTCGAAGAGGTCATGCGTACTGCGAAATACTATGATGTGCCGGTTTTCATTCATGTCAGGACAACAAAGGGAAAGGGATATCCTCCTGCGGAGCTTAATCCCAGCCAGTTCCATGGTATTTCCAAATTTGATGTCATTACCGGAAATCCCGAGGTTTCCGGAGCTGATTGTTATTCCAGCGTCTTTGGCAAGGAACTGACAAAATTAGCATCCGAGGATGACCGCATCTGTGCCATTACTGCAGCAATGAAGTATGGTACCGGATTGCAGTATTTTCAGGCAGAGCATCCTGAGCGATTCTATGATGTCGGAATTGCGGAACAGCACGCAGTCACTTTTGCAGCAGGTCTTGCTTCTATGGGAAAGATTCCTGTATTTGCGGTCTATTCCACATTTCTGCAACGTGCCTACGACCAGCTTGTACATGATGTGGCGATCGGCGGTTACCATGTTGTATTGGGAATTGACCGTGCCGGTATTGTCGGTGAGGATGGTGAAACGCATCAGGGAATGTTCGATGTTCCCATGCTGATTTCGATTCCGGATGCAGTTGTTTACTCCCCATCCTGCTATGCGGAGCTGCAGCTGTGCTTGAAAAATGCCATTTCAAAGGATTCTGGTCTCGTGGCTGTCCGTTATCCGCGCGGCAATGAAAAGGATATGCATTATGCGATTGCTTCACCGAATACGGACTATCTGTACCACGAGGATCCGTCCAGTGAACTACTGCTCATCACTTACGGCAGAGAGTACCATTGCGTATATGGTGCGCATCGTACCTGCCTGAAGAGCGGAATTTCTACCGGTTTTTTGAAGCTTACGCGTATATTCCCAATTGCAGATGAAGTGATCGAAATTGCAAAAAGATATCGTAAAGTCATTTTCTTTGAGGAGGGGAACGGCAGCGGCGGAATTTCCATGGTTCTGGGTTCCATGCTCGCAGAGAACGGTTATACGGGGCAGTATATCCGTGTTGCTGCAGAGGGCTTCCAGAAGCACGCTTCCATACCATCAATTATGGATAAAATAGGATTATCCGAACAGGCTGTCTGCCGTTATATTTACGAATATGGGAATCAGAATTGATATTGCGCTGACGCAGAGAGGATTGTGCAAAAGCCGTTCAAGAGCGAAGGCACTTTTACTTGAAAACAAAATCCTGCTCAATGGTCAGCTCTGTACAAAGCCTTCCGTTCTTGTGGAGGATTACGATGATCTGCAGCTTGCAGGTGCGGATCTTGCCTATGTCGGAAGGGGAGGACTGAAGCTTGAGGCTGCACTGGATCACTTCGGGATTTCGATGCGGTCGAAGATCTGTATGGATATTGGTGCTTCAACCGGCGGCTTTACGGATTGTATGCTGCAGCGCGGTGCGGCACTTGTTTACGCAGTGGATGTCGGACATGGACAGCTTGATGAAAAATTGTGTGCCCATCCCGGGGTTATCAATATGGAAGGTACGGATATCCGTGCAATTCAACCCGAAATGCTCAAGGAGCAGCCGACACTCTGTTCCATTGATGTATCATTTATTTCCCTGCAGCTTGTTATGCCGGCTGCCTATGCACTGCTCACTGAGCAAGCAGAATGTGTGGCGCTGATTAAACCGCAGTTTGAGGCAGGAAGATCCAATCTGAATAAGCATGGTATTGTCAAATCGGCAAAGGTGCATTGTCAGGTGCTTGAGCAAATCCTCACATTTGCATCGGACATTGGCTTTACAGTTGCGGGCTTGCTGCCGTCGCCCATCCATGGTGGCAGCGGGAATACAGAATATCTGGTATATTTAAAGAAAGGAGACGCTGCATCGGCAGTCATTCCCGATATATGGGAGGTTGTCCGGCTTGCCGGCGTTCAGGGTTAAGGAAAATGCTGAAAGCTGCGATTTTTCCGAATTTTCAGAAGAAAAATGCACTGCCGTGTGCAAAGCGCGTCTGTGATGAGCTTCATCGATATGGGGCATCCATCTATATCGACGAATCCTATGCGCAGGAATTCTCCGGAAGGGATGATATTCATTTTGGAATCTTTGCTTCCTTTGTCAGAGAAGTGGATGTTGTCATCGCCATCGGCGGTGACGGAACGATCCTTCGCTGTGCAAAGCAGATGATCGGTTCCTCTGCGCTACTGCTTGGAATCAATACCGGCCATTTAGGGTTTATGGCTGCACTTGAATCCGACCAGCTCCATGAACTTGAGCGCCTGTTCAGCCAGAATTACCATGTTTCCAAGCGGATGCTTCTGCACGGAGAACTCCATGGCGATGGCAAGAAATGCTGCTTTACAGCACTCAACGATATTGCTGTTTCCGGTCTGTATGGAAAAGTATTTGAGTTTTCTGTTCACGCCGATGAATCCCTGCTCGGTCGTTACCGTGCCGACGGAATGATCTGCAGCACACCAACAGGCTCCACTGCCTATGCGCTGTCCGCAGGCGGTCCCATTATGGAGCCGGAGCTGTCCTGTATCGAAGTTGCACTGATCTGTCCCCATACATTGTTCAATCGTCCCCTGTTGCTTTCCTCAGAGCGGACATTGACCATCCGACATAATGCGGATTGCTCCCGTACGATCTATCTTAGTGCTGATGGAGAACCGCCGATTTCATTCCCGCCGTCCTATTATCTGGAGATCAAGAAATCCAAACACTGTATCTCTCTGATCAGCTTCCGCAATGACAGCTTCTATGATTCTGTCAACCGCAAGCTGATGCAGTCTTTGAAGGGTTATTCGGATACATCATTCTCGGGAGAATAATTATGAAATATGCAAGACAAAAGCAGATCATGGAATTGATCCGCGACCATATAATCAATAATCAGGATGCGCTTCAGGAGCTTCTGAAGGAAAAGGGCTTCCCTGTGACACAGGCAACGATTTCGCGTGATATCCGGGAGCTGAATCTGATAAAAAAAGCGGATAAGGACGGCGTTTATCGTTACATCATTCCGGAAGCACCGCTTCCGCAGTCCGATATGCTTTCTGGAAATATCATTAAGGTAGATTATGCTTCCAATACAGTTGTAATCAAATGCCGCAGCGGCACAGCACAGGCAGTGTGCACTGTACTTGATGATATGGTTCGTCCGGAAGTGGTCGGCACGCTTGCCGGGGATGATACGATTTTTATTCTGATCCGTACTGTAGATCAGGCAAAACACTTTGTGGCAGAAATTCTCCAGAAAATTCAGAACAGGTGATTTCATGTTAGAAGAATTGTATATTGAAAACCTCGCCGTTATTGAAAAAGCGTGTATCAGTTTCCGAAATGCCCTCCATGTTTTCACCGGTGAAACCGGTGCTGGTAAATCCATCCTGATACATGGCATTCAGGCTGTGCTCGGACAACGCGTTTCGAAGGACTGGGTTCGTACAGGCTGCGACCGTGCAACCGTGACAGCGCTTTTCACAAATCTGTCGGACGAAGTAGTGGAACTCCTTGATGAGATGAATGTTTCCTGTGATGAAAGGCAGATGACGCTGACTCGTGAGATCCGTGCGGATGGAGGAAGTATCGGCAGAATCAACGGAAAAACAGCCTCCGTATCCGCGCTGCGGGAAATCGGTTCCTTTCTGATTTCTATTCACGGACAGCATGATAATCAGGTGCTGCTGGCACCGGAGCATCATTTGCAGGTCCTCGATGAATTCGGAGGCGATTCTTCTTTTTTGGCTGCTTATCAGAAATCCTTCCGTCAGCTGCAGACCATTGCACGGGAGCTTGGCAAATGCAAGAAGGAGGATCAGTACCGCAGACAGCGTACGGCACAGCTCCAAAAGCAAATACAGGAAATCGGTGCTCTGAATCCCAAGCCCGGTGAAGAGGATGAGCTTGAAAATGCTCTGATGCAGGCTGAAAACGCTGAGAGGATCCTTGCGGCGCTGACATCCGGTGCAGGAATGCTCAATGGCGAAGGGGACGATACGGTTGTCGAAATGCTCCACACCATTTTACGGCAGCTGCAGGACATTGAGGATGTGTTCCCCGGAACAGAGGAAGCGGCAGAACGCCTGCGCGCCTCCGTGATTGAACTAAAGGATATCGCTGAGGACTTGCAGCGAATGGCGGATACCGTTTCTCTGGATGAGAGTAGGATTCAGAAGCTCAGACAGCGCTACCATGCCATTTCCGCTGTGAAAAAACAGTTCTTCTGCGATTTTGATGAGCTTCTGACGCTTTATGACAGCGCAAAACTGGAAATGGATACTCTGCAGCAGGATGATGATAGAATCGCCCAGCTCGAAGCGCAGAAACAGGAGCTTCTTGCGGATGTGACAGAAAAGGCGCGCGCGCTGTCGGCGTACCGCGAAGAAACAGGTCAGCGTTTTGTGGAGCGTGTCAGCGAAGAGCTTCGATTCCTCGATATGCCGAATGTTGAACTGACTGTGCAGCAGGAGCAGGGGAAGCTCACCATTCAGGGCAGGGACACCATTACATTCCTCATCTCTGCTAATAAGGGTGAAACGCCGAAGCCGATTTCGAAAATTGCGTCCGGCGGTGAGCTGTCCCGTATCATGCTTGCACTCAAGTCCGTAATTGCGGACCGTGACAGCATTCCAACGCTGATTTTTGATGAGATAGATACCGGTGTGAGCGGTAAGGCGGCACAGAAAATCGGCATTAAGCTGCGTGAAATCAGCCGTAAACGGCAGGTGCTCTGTGTCACCCATCTCTCACAGATTGCTGTCATGGCAGATACGCATTATATGATCGAAAAACATACGGAAAATGAACGGACAGTAACACAGGTTCATCTTCTGGATTTTGATGGCAGAGTCGAAGAAATTGCCCGTATCATGGGCGGCGAGAATCCAAGTGAACTCATGCTGCAGAATGCCCGTGAAGAGCTGCGCCGCGTTGCAGAGTCCTGAAAATAGGAGGTTTGGCGTATGGGACCGTACTACTATCGGATTATAGATATTCAGGGTGATTATGCCCAGCTGCAGCGAACAGATATCGAAAGTGATGAGATTATGCCTGTTGCAATGGCACTTTTGCCCATTGGCAGCGATATCGGAACCAATCTCTGCTGGCAGTGGGGCGTGTATGAGATTGTTGACTGAATAGCATTCTGACCCCTTGACAAATTGTGGAAGATATGGTATAATATAAAAAAATCCTGTGAGGGAGTAGCAAGCGTCGAATCCGGCGTAGCAAGTCAACATACTGACCTTTCGGTCTGGCTTGTTTTCAATTGCGAGACTCATGT
>JAZQAA010000219.1:0-5867 GCA_045544975.1 Oscillospiraceae bacterium
TCCAGATCACTCCAGAAATCCTCAGCAGCCGCCTGCTCCTGCAGTACCTTTACTTCTTCCTGCGCTTTTTTGATATTCAGAACCTCGCCCAGCTCGTCGAGATCCTTGTAGTAGCCATTCATCTCCACTCTCAGTTCGTCAAGAATAATCATAACTTCTCCTTTATGTCCGCTTGATAAAATTTACATACACTTTTATTATACACGATTCCTGTGAAAAATGCAATGCCTTTTTGCTAATTTTTTGAAATGTGTTCGAATTCTGAAAATTCAGTTCTTCCACTTGAAAAAATAGAAAAATGTGGTATAATAATAGCATACAAGTCATGAAAATCAACGCAAAATGCAGCCAAACAGGAGGAATCTATGGCGAAATATACCGGATGTCAATGTATTGTCTGCCACAATCTGTTCCAGGAAAATGACGATATTGTAGTGTGTCCCGACTGCGGAACGCCCTATCACAGATCCTGCTATACCGCAGAGGGTGCCTGCATCAATGAAAAGCTCCATGCCGCCGGCACAAGCTGGCAGCAGCAGCGTGATGCGCTCCGCGAAAAAATCGGCGGAAAGGAATGCCCCGTCTGCCATCATACCAATGCCCCCGGGGCCAAGCAGTGCGAGGTCTGCTATACAAGCCTCGGTGCGGAGGAAAATGCCGATGGGAGACCCGGTATCAATCTCAGAATGCCCGATGGTACGACCGTTTTCTACGACGGGACGGATCCCACCTGCGGTCTGCCGAAGGAGGAACTGTTTGAAGAGGAAACCCTCGAGGATGTGGCGAATTATGTCCGCGACAACTCCCTCGGCTATCTGCTGCATTTTAAAAAATTCAAGGAAACCGGCAAAAAGCTGACGGTGAATTTCCCGGCACTGCTATTTCCGCAGCTCTTCTTTGCCTACCGGAAAATGTGGCCGGCTGCGCTGCTGACAATGGTGGCAGGTGCGGTACTTGGGATTCCGGGACTGCTTATCAATCTGTATTCCATCCTGACGGACTCTGAACAGCAGGCGCTTTTTGCACAACTGTACGCGATGGATTTTGCAGAGATGTTCGGCGCAGCGCTGCCGTTTTTAGAGGCAAATCTTCATCGTATTGATCTGTTCTACGATGTGAGCTTCTTCCTCGATATCGTCATGCGTCTGGGGCTTTGTCTGTTTGCCAACTGGCTGTATTACCGCCATGTCCTGCGCCGTGTGAAGAAGATCCGCGAGGGCAGTGCTTCTCTGCATGATAAAACCTGCATTCTCAAAGCGGAGGGCGGCGTGAGCTTTTGGAACTTTATCGGTGCATTTGCATTGGATTTTCTCATCACCATGGTAGTTTCTGCCGCGGTGCTGATGCCGTTTTTGTCATAAATCACAAAAACTCAGAATCCCCCTTGACAGGGGGATTTTTCTGTGTTATAATATGTAAGATTGCTCGAGTTGTACTCGCAATCCAATCCTTGCCTGCCAAGGCAGGCGAAATCCAGAAGGAGGTGCAGCGAACATGGCAAAGCTGAACGAAACTTATGAGGCAATGGTAGTTTACAGCCTCAAGAACGGCGAGGATGCTGTTAAGGCACTCGTTGAAAAGTTCAAGAATCTCATTGAGAAGAACGGCACAATGACCGAGGAAGTGAACGAGTGGGGCAAGCGCAAGCTGGCTTACGCGATCAACTATGAGGCAGACGGATACTATGTAGTATACACATTCACATCCGCTCCCGATTTCCCGGCAGAGCTCAGTCGTGTATTGAACATTACTGACGGCGTTCTGCGTTCTATGGTTACTACCAAGTAAGAGCGTAACGCAATCCGAACAATTTCCGATTTTCATTCCAGTAATAAGGGGGTACAGTCATGTATAACAGAGTCATTTTGATGGGCAGACTGACAGCGGATCCGGAGCTCAGACAGACACAGAGCGGTATTTCTATGTGCCGTGTGTCCATTGCAGTGGATCGTGGTTTTGCAAAGCAGGGCGAAGAGAGAAAGACCGATTTCTTCGATATTACTTTCTGGCGCCAGCAGGCAGAATTTGTCAGCCGCTACTTCTCCAAGGGTCGTATGATCCATGTGGAGGGCAGACTGCAGAATGATAATTATACGGACCAGAATGGTCAGAAGCACTATCGTACTTCCATCGTAGCGGATAATGTGACCTTCTGCGGGGACAAGCGTTCCGACAGCGGAAGCGGCACATATGCGGCACCGAGCCAGTACAGCGGCAATCAGCAGCAGTACGGACAGCCCGCACCGCCGATTCCCCAGGCAGCACCGCAGGCTGCGGTGAACCGTGCACCCAAGCCCATTGAGCTTGGCGATCTGGATGATTTTGAGGAAATTCTCAGCGACGGCGAGGTACCGTTTTAATCTATAGTAAAGGAGATTTTTTGTATGGAACGTGAAAGAAATTCTCGTCCTTCTAAGCGCCCGCGCAAGAAGGTTTGTATGTTCTGTGTTGACCGTGTAGAGAAGATTGACTACAAGGATATCAACAAGCTCAAGAAGTGCATGACAGAGAGATCCAAGATCCTGCCCAGAAGAGTGACAGGTACTTGTGCATTCCATCAGCGTGAGCTGACAGTTGCCATCAAGAGAGCAAGACATATTGCCCTGCTGCCTTATGTAAGCGACTAATCGATTGCATCGAAACACCCCGATTCTATGAATCGGGGTGTTTTTTTACGGGTTGACAAACAATTCGGATTATGCTATGATGAGTATAGGGTGTCTGCATAACGGTAGGCGGTTCGATTCTTTCCCTCGGAAACGGGGGTGAGTTGTATGACAGTGATGGAAGTACTTACTTTGCTTTTGCTTGTAATTGCAATCATTGAACTGAAAAGCAGCAATAAAAAAGACTAACCGCCCCACTCCCCAGTTTGGCGGTTAGACTTATACCAACAATTGAGGGTGAACCGCTTATCGCAGGCACTCTCTTTATCTTTATTATACCATAGATTTCGGAATTGTCAAGGGGTGTTTTTTACTTGCCTAACCGTTGTCCCTTCTCCGTCCGAAAATCTTGCCGATTGCTGCCAGAACCGGCACAATGCCGGCGAAAATCAATGCCTGATACAGGAGTCTGCCCTGCAGTGCGGCGGTTCCGAAAATCACCTGCGCCTGCGGCAGCCAGATGGTTGCGGCGATCAGCAGTGCGGAAATCAGCGCGGCACCAATGAGCTTCCAGTTGGAGAAATAGCGGACACTCAGCAGGGAACCCTCCTCCGATTTGCATTCGAAAACATGGATCAGCTGTGATGCAACGAGCGTCAGAAGTGCCGCTGTCCGCGCCTGGGAAAGCGTTCCGCCGAAGCGCAGTGCCGTGCTGAACGAGCCGAGCGTGCACAGACCAATCAGGATGCCGCGCCACACAATTTTACCGAGCAGGCCGTCCGCAAAGAAGCTTTCATCCGGCTTTCTGGGCGGCCGTTTCATGCAGCCCTTTTCCGGCGGCTCCAGTCCGAGTGCGATGGCAGGAAGTCCGTCCGTTGCAAGATTTACAAGCAGAAGCTGCACCGGAAGCAGCACCACCGGCATTCCCATCAGAATTCCAAGGAACATGGTGATGACTTCGCCGATGTTGCAGGAAAGCAGGTACCTTACAAATTTCCGGATATTGGCGTAAATGCACCGCCCCTGTTCCACTGCGCTCACAAGTGTGGCAAGATTGTCGTCCATGAGGATGACATCGGCAGCCTGCTTTGCCACATCTGTACCGGAGGCGCCCATGGCAACGCCCACATCCGCTTCCTTGATGGCAGGCGCGTCATTCACACCGTCGCCCGTCATGGTGACAATGTGCCCGCAGCGCTTGAAGGCGCGAACAAGCCGCAGCTTGTGCGAAGGATTGACACGGGCATATACCGAGATGTTCGGCAGACGCCGATCCAGCTGCGCATCGCTCATCAGATCCAGCTCATCCCCCGTGACCACCTCACCGCCCCGAAGCAGACCTGCCTGTCTGGCAATGGCTTCGGCGGTTTTTTTATGATCTCCCGTGATCATGACAGTTCGTACGGATGCCGCAGCGCAGGTCCGGATTGCCTCCTTCGCCTCGGTTCTTGGCGGATCGAGCATTCCGGTCAGTCCCAGAAAGACCATTCCCGACTCTGCATCGGAAAGCCCCTTAACCGGGGTTTTTTCTGCAAACGCCAGAACACGCAGCGCGCGGGAGGACATGGATTCCACCTGCTGCCGGATCCAGGTGCGATGAGCCGCATTGAGCGGAACCACACCGCTCTTTGTCAGAATGAAAGCGCATCGCTCTGTGATGACATCTGCTGCGCCCTTTGTGAGCGCAAGGGTTTCGCCGCCCTTCTGCACCACCACGCTCATGCAGCGGGTGTCGCTGTCAAACGGCTCTTCGGACAGGCGTTCATAGCCGGAGAGCGTTTTCTTCGAAATTCCGCCCTTTGCCGCTGATGCCAATAATGCCGTTTCGGTAGGATCCCCCACGGCATTCCAGCTGCCGCCGCCGGTAAGGCTGCCGCGGTTCCGGCTGTTTGCCGGCGTATCCGCCGAAAGCTCCGCGTTGTTGCAGAGAACCGCACACCGCAGAAGATGACAGAGCGCCGGAACGCTCTTTGGATTGATGTGCTGTCCATTGGAGAGAATGGCACCGTCCTGCTTCATGGCAGAGCCGGTGATCGTAAAGCCCTGTTCCGGAATCTGAATATCCGTGACGGTCATGCGGTTCTCGGTGATGGTTCCTGTTTTGTCGGAACAGATCACGGAGGTGCAGCCGAGCGTTTCCACACTGTGCAGGCGATTCACCAGTGCGCGCTGCTTCATCATCCGGCTCACGGCAAGCGCAAGCGCAATGGTGACAGTTGCCGGAAGTCCCTCCGGAATTGCCGCAATGGCAATGGAAATGCCGGTCATGAGCATATCAAAGACGGGTTCACCTCGAAGTACACCCGCTGCAAACACCGCAATGCAGACGCCGATGCAGATCATGGCGAGAACCTTTCCGAGCTCGCCAAGGCGTTTCTGCAGGGGCGTATCCGTCCGCTCAATGGAGGAGAGCATTCCGGAGATCTGCCCCATCTGCGTGGAAGCGCCGATGGCTGTTACTTCGGCAGAGCCGGAACCGCGGGTGATGGCGGTGCCGGAATAGAGGATGTAGGGGCGATGCAGTCCGGAGCAGTCCTCGCCGGGCTTTCCGCTTCGCTTGGCAATGGGCTTGGCTTCACCGGTCAGAACGGATTCGTTTGCATACAGCCGGTTCGCGTTCAGAAGCAGACAGTCCGCCGGAACACAGTCGCCGGCTTCGATCGCAATGATGTCCCCCGGAACCAGCTCCTTCGCCGGAATTTCCAGCAGTACTCCATCGCGCCATACCCTTGCAGAAGGCGCCGTCATATTCCGCAGGGCTTCCAGTGTTTTCTCCGTGCGGTATTCCTGAATGAATCCCAGCACTGCGTTGAGCAGAACGATCACGATGATTGTCAGCGCATTGGTCCACTCGCCGAGGAGTGCGGAAATTCCCGTTGCTGCCAGCAGAATCAGCACCATGGCATCCCGGAACTGCCCGAGAAAAATCCGCAGCGGCCCGGGCGGCTTGCTTTGCACAAGGCTGTTTTCTCCGAAATGCCTCTGCCGATCCCTGACCTGTTCTTTGGTAAGTCCTTTCATACAGATGCCTCCCATTAGAATGTTGTTACCATCCTATGCAGCGAGTCCGGCAAAAAGACCGCTGCGCACCTCCGCCTTCGGGCGCGGGAATGCAATGCATCCTGCCTCGGCTCAGGGCATTCGGCGCATATAGGGGCGCCCCCCTATAACCCCCAGTATATAGCCCAAAGCGCACCGCAGGTGAGCGGGTGGAGGGTGCGGTAGCACCCTCCACTATTTCCCCCTCCCTTTAGGGAGGGG
>JAZQAA010000220.1:0-8540 GCA_045544975.1 Oscillospiraceae bacterium
GCCAGCACTGCCTTGCAGAAGAAGGTGAAGCGCTCAATATCCCAGCGCAGATCACTGCCGTAGGGGGTTGCACCATTAAAGTAGTATTCGTTGTCCACATAGTAGAACTTGATGCCGTCGTACTCGTATTCCATAATACCGACATGCTCCTGATGATCGGCATAATCCATATAGAAATGATGGCGGTAATGGAAGAAGTTGCGGAATTTAGCCGGAATACAGGTGTAGTAGGGAATGATCACGCGCACATCAAAGCGTTCTTTATCCAGACTCTTCGGCAGGGCGCCGACTACGTCAGCAAGACCGCCGGTCTTAACAAACGGTACACATTCGGAAGCTGCAAATAAAATATTTGTCAAGAAGAATCCCTCCTCAAAGTTATTATAGTCTTATTATACTCCTTTTTCGATCAACCGTCAAGGGATTTTACACATTTTTTTCTTTCGTTTGTGAAAAATTGACAAACGATGACGCTATTTTGCCCATTCTTCCTGTTGCTGCCGGAAGTCCGCGAAATTCGGATAAAGGGCGATTCTGCGAAGAATATAGTCAAAAAATTGGGCGGATTTATGCACTCTTTGGCTAAAAAATAAGAATGCAGCAGGGGAATTCTTGTATTAATTGCGGAAAATTCGGAATTTTCATTGACGAATTCCCTGTAATCCTGTATAATGAAACCATAAACGAAAGCGGCGTATTGCCGCAGTTCTGTACCGGCTTAAAATGCCGGTAAATCAGAAGAAAGGTGAGAAAGACATGACATATCAGAAACTGGTAGAAAAGGTGCAGAAGGCGCTGACCGCAGTGGATGCTTCTTCTATCACAGAGCACATTGCAGTACAGGTGAATGTAACCGGCGAAGCAGAGGGTGCATTCTACATCGAAGTGGCTGACGGAAAGCTTGCTGTGGAGCCGTATGATTATGTTGACAGAGATGCTCTGCTGACTGCTTCTGAAGAAACACTCGTGGCTGTTTCTGCTGGCAAGATGAGTGTGGAGGCTGGTGTTGCTGAGGGTGCAATTGCATTCGAGGGCAACTATGAGAAGGCAATGCTCCTGAATGGTGTTCTCGCACAGCTCCCTGTAAAGAAGACAAGAAAGCCTGCCGCTAAGAAGGCTGCTGCTCCGAAGAAGGAAGCTGCTCCGAAGAAGGAAGCTGCTCCGAAGAAGGCTGCCGCTCCGAAGAAGGCTGCTGCTAAGAAGGCTGAGGCTCCTGCTGAGGAGACTGCTGCTCCGAAGGCAAAGACAGCGAAGAAGGTTGAGACTGCAGCGGAGACTAAGAAGGCTCCTGCAAAGAAGCCGGCTGCTAAGAAGACCGCAGCAAAGAAGACCGAAAAGGCTGAATAATTCCCGTTCCGGCATATCAGAACAGCCGTCCTATATCAACAGGACGGCTGTTTTATACGGAAAAAACAGAAAAAGGCACGGTAAAACCATGCCCTTTTCAGCAAAAAATAAGAGAAAGAGGTTAGAAATAATATTCTTTTTTAATTATAGCAGATTTTCACTTGTAATACAAGCGGTTTTTGAAAAATATTCATTTTCGTATATTTGCACAATTTTTCGGAGCCTATTTTCAACAATGTGTATAAAGTTGGGGCTTGGAAAAGGAAAATCCCAAGGAACGCTTGCTTTTTTTAAAAAACTATGGTATAATGAAAAAACTTGGAGTGCCCGGAGCTGATCCGAGCATATTCGGAATATAGGTGTGTGGGCCCTTGGCAATGAAGCACCGTGAACCATGTCAGGCGGGGAACCGAGCAGCATTAAGCGGACCGTTTCATGTGCTGAGCAAGCCTGCACACCTATGTTCCGAATTTTTTTGAACATCCACCGCGTATTCGCTTGAAGGAGGCACTATGTACCAGGCTTTGTACCGTAAATGGCGGCCAATGACGTTTGCGGATGTGCTTTCACAGCCGCAGGTCACGACCACCCTGCAGAATCAGGTGAAAACCGGCATGACCGCGCACGCCTATTTGTTTACAGGCTCCCGCGGAACCGGAAAGACAACCTGTGCCAGAATTCTGGCAAAGGCAGTCAACTGCGAGCATCCCCGTCCGGACGGCAATCCCTGTCTGGAATGTGCGATCTGCCGCGATGCGGAACAGGCAGTGCTTTCTGATCTGATTGAAATTGACGCAGCGTCCAATAACAGCGTGGAGGATATCCGCGATCTGCGTGAGGCAACTGTCTATACGCCGGAACGCTGCAAATTCAAGGTGTACATCATCGACGAGGTGCATATGCTGTCGTCGAGTGCATTCAATGCGCTCCTGAAAATTATGGAGGAGCCGCCGGAGTATGTGAAATTCATCCTTGCAACAACGGAGATTCACAAGGTTCCGGCAACCATCATTTCCCGCTGTCAGCGATATGATTTCCGCAGAATCTGCCAGGAGGATCTGGTAGCAAGACTGCAGTATATCGCACAGCAGGAGGGGATTTCACTGGAGCCGGAGGCTGCCGCTTTGATGGCAAGGCTCTCTGACGGCGGTATGCGTGATGCCATTTCACTGCTTGACCGCTGCTGTGCTTACGGTGAAACCATCACTGCACAGCTGACCGCAGAGGCTGCCGGCGTTGCCGGAAGGGATTATCTGCTCACATTGCTCCAAGCCCTGTATGAAAAACAGACGGCAAAGGCACTGGAGACCATTGCTTCCCTGCATGATGCCTCAAAGGATCTGCAGCGGCTCTGTGAAGAGCTTGTGCTGCTGCTGCGTGATGTGATGATGCTTAAGGCAACCGGCGATGCTGCACTTCTGCATTGCATGACGGAGGAGATTCCGGCGCTGCAAAAGCTTGCAGATGCGATGTCGCTTGATCAGATTATGGCGATGCTTGGCGCTTTGCAGACCTGCAGAGAACGCATGAGCCGCGCTGTTAATCAGCGCGTGGAGCTGGAGATGACCTTCATCCGGCTTTGCGGCAATGCTTCTGCTTCGGTAGGGACGCCTGCACCGCAGGTGAATTCCGGCGAGCTTGAAGCACTCTATGAAAGAATTGCACAGCTTGAAAACCGCGCATCTGCGCCGGTTTCCGGTACGCGCCGTGTTCAGGATGTGACAACACCCCAGCCTTCACCGGCACCGGAACCAGTTCCGGAGGTGGATCTGCGGACTGTCCGCAGAGAGGATTTTGAACCCCTTGCACAGTGGCCGGAAATTCTGGAGGAGTGCGGCAGACGCAATCCCGCAGTTCTGGGCACGCTTGCGGATTCCGCGGCGGTCGTCAAGGCAAATGTCATCCTGATCGTTGCACAGAACCCCTTCTTCCTGACAATGTTCAAGGACAAGCAGAATGCGCAGTCCCTCGGCGATGCGATTGAAGCCATCCTGGGCAAGCGCTATGTCATCCGCGCAAAATGCACCGCGGACGCCGCACAGCCGACAGCCGTGCAGGAAATGCTTGAAAAGGCAAAAAACAGCGGCATCAAAACTACCGCTGTCACATAAAGAAAAATTTCAAAAACCAAAGGAGAAAATGTTATGAGAGCAAGAGTACCGAAGAATATGGGCGGCAATCCGCAGAATATGAATTCTATGATCCGCCAGGCACAGAAGATGCAGGACCAGATTACAGAGCTGCAGGATGATATCGAGGCTCGTGAGTTTTCTGCAACTGCAGGCGGCGGCGCAGTAGAGGTTGTTATGACTGGTAAGAAGACAGTCAAGAGCCTTACTATCAAGCCCGAGGTTGCTGAGGATATCGAGATGCTGCAGGATCTGGTAATTGCTGCAGTCAACGAGGCTGTTGGCCAGATCGAGCAGACAACTGAGGATGAGATGAGCAAGATCACAGGCGGCGTTTCTCTGCCGGGTCTGTTCTAAGATGGCATCCCATGATGCACTTCCGCTTGTCGTACTGACAGAACAATTTGCAAAACTGCCGGGTATCGGAATGAAGTCCGCTGCCCGGCTTGCTTATCATGTGATGTCGATGGATCGGGCGGATGTGGAAGAATTTGCACAGGCACTCCTCGATGCCAAGCAGACAGTGCACTACTGTAAATGCTGTGAAAATCTCACAGATCAGGCATTCTGCCCGATCTGTGAAAATCAGGAACGTGATCACTCCACCATCTGTGTGGTGGAATCGCCGAAGGATATTACCGCCTTTGAACGAACCGGCGAATACAGCGGCGTGTACCATGTGCTGCATGGCTTGATTTCTCCCATGCGCGGCGTGATGCCCGATGATCTCAAAATCCGCTCCCTTCTCCAGCGCGTGCAGAAGGAAGGGACAGCAGAGGTGATTATGGCAACCAACCCCACTGTGGAGGGTGATGCCACAGCTGCGTATATCTCCCAGCTGCTCAAGCCGCTCGGTGTGAGCGTGACGCGTCTTGCCTTCGGACTGCCCGTCGGCGGTCAGCTGGAATACGCGGATGAAGTGACCCTCTTCAAGGCACTTGAAAACCGCAGTGAAATGTAGTGCGGCAATCCCCTGAATCAGAATCATAAAAGCACCCTTCGGGGTGCTTTTTTATTTGCCTTTTCGCCATGCCCTGTTCACAAATCCATCGCCTTTTGATCAGAGAATTCATAAATATTTTCAAGGTTTTCGACAATTTCACTAAATTTAGAGAAAAAATTTCTACACTAAAATCTGCTCCAATCCCTCGTGTTAACAAAAAATTCACAAACTGTGAGACGTTTTATGGTATAATGAATAATACAAAAGAATGCAGCGCATCAAAGCGCTTGCATGAATTTGCAGATTGTATATTAGAGAAAGGAAGAGATTGCTATGTTTTCTAAGACTATGACAAATCGTATGAAGGCAGCCGCTGTGGCAGCACTGATGTGCCTGTCCGTTGCTGCAACAAGTATGTCCGTAATGACTGCTTCCATGAATGTAGAGGCTGTTTCTGTCGGCGATACCATTGAAGTGGATGAGAAGGTTGTTTTCAAGCTCTCTGAACTTGGCGTATCAGAGCTGACTTCCATCACGGTTACTGGTACTTCAAGTGTGTCCGGTACCCTGGCTTACGGCGCTGGCATCAGCACCACCGTTGCGCCCGACTACTGGGCAGAACTCCCGGAGGGATCTGTTGCACTCACCGCAGGCGGTACATTTACAGTAACTTTTGATCTTACCGGTCTTTCTGCATCCCCCACTGGCGAGTTCCAGTTCCGTAACTACTGGAGTGAGGGCGGTTCCATCACAATCGACACCATCACCGCTAACGGCAGCAGCAGCTCCACAACGGATCCGACTGATGATCCCGATGACAGCGGTAATTCCGGTTCCAACGGTTCCACCACACAGAACGACAAGAACGGCACATGGACCTTCACCGACAATCTTGACGGCACAGGTACCATGGTGGCTACACAGGCAAGAGAGCATGAGTGCAACTGGCACCTGACCAAGGGCTATGACGAGGATTATTATGCTGAAGAGGGCATCACTCCTGTTGAGGGTGAGGATCCGCTGAACAGCCATAAGTTCTACTATAGTTCCGAATTCGGCATCTCCGGTGTTGGTAATATCAAGGGCGAGACTGGCATCTATGTACAGTCCCTCGAGGCAACCATCACAAGTGATGTGACAATCAAGCGTTTCATGTACGGCGGCGGTCTGAATGTTGGTCCGAATACTCCGGCTGATACAGAGGCTGCAAAGGTAGAGGCTGGCTACAAGGAGAACGGCGGCTACTGGTACAACGACATGGGCGAAGATGTTTACGATGAGTGCATCGAAGCAGGTGTTGAGTTCGGTATTACCCCCAGCTTCGGCTATGATCTGACAAGCGAAGACGCACAGCTGGGCAAGTACTTCTCCGTTGTATGGGATGTTCCGCAGGAAGTTATTCCTTATCAGGATACCGGCAGCCTGTCCTTCCAGTTCTGGTATGCAGAGGAAGATGCTGAGACATACACTGAGGCAACTGAGGTTGACCTGATCAGCGGTATTCTGACCTATACAGAAACCAAGACCTTCGATTACACAGACCGTGTAACTGCAGAGGTTGGCGCTGAGCTGTCCGCAGCCACTGGCAATATGGAAGGCATCAAGATCTCCGATCTGGAGCTGGCTGAGGGCGCAGATGTCAAGGCTGTTGTATTCACTCTGGATTCCGCAGCTGCTCTCGATAAGATGGTTTATGCAGTTGGTGCAACCACAATGACTTCTGATTGGCAGATGTGGTCCGATAAGGAAAACGGCGACGCTTGGCAGTATGTTCTGACTGATACTGCGGCTGGTAAGGTTGAGATCGCATGGATGGTTCCGACCGGTGTTGACCTCAACGAGGAATTCGGCGAGATCAAGCTCGGCTACTGGTATGGCGGCATTGGCGAGGACTCTCAGGAAACCGTAACTCTCGAGTCCATCGAAGTATTCTACTTCGAAGATGAAGTGGAGACCACTGAGCCGACAACTGAAGAGCCCACAACAGAGCCTACCACAGAAGCAACTGAGCCTGAGCTGGATGATGCACTGTATGGTGACGCAAATTGTGACGACACAGTCAACATCATGGATGTTATCCATCTGTCCCAGTCCTTCATGGGCGCTACAGAGCTGACAGCACAGGGTGCACTGAATTCCGATGTTGATGTAAACGGCAAGGTTGTGCCTTCCGATACCATGTACATCGCACAGTCCCTGGTTAAGCTGGTAACTCTGCCGGTTGAAAAGTAATGGATTGTTAATTCAAAAAAACTGCTGACGGCTTTGCCGTCAGCAGTTTTTGCGTTATTGCAGCTTCTGCATCAATTCCATTAGATCATATCCGGTGAGGGATGCAAGGGATTGAATTTTCTCCCATTCCCCTTTGGGCACGGAGGCGTCATAAACACCTGCAGTCACAAATCCGGCACGCACTGCAGTCTGAATGCAGTGCAGCGCATCCTCCACAACCAGTGTCCGCGCCGGCAGGCTTCCAAGCTGCTTTGCCGCCGCAAGGTAAATATCCGGTCTGGTCTTGCCGCCGGGGATATCCTCTCCCGTCAGCACAAACTGCATACGGTCCGCAATCTGCAGCCTTGAAAGTGCTGCGTGCGCGGACTGCTTATAGGTAGCCGTTGCAATGCCATAGGGCAGACCATGCTGGTCAAGCAGAGCCAGAAAAGGCTTAACGAAGGGCTTTAAGGGAATGGTGTCCCGGTATGCCTCCTGCGCAAGTTCCTCAATCCGGCGGATGACATAGTCCGTAGTGTGCGGCATGGAAAATTCCCGGATAAAGTATTCCGCCCACTCTGTGATGCTCATTTTACCGACAATATCGGAGATATTGTCCGGCGGTTCGACACCGTTTTCCCGCAGAAAAATGAGGTCGATTTCGTGCCAGAGGGGCATGGAGTCGAGAAGCGTGCCGTCCAGATCCAGAATCACGCCGTCAAGGCGTGGGAGCCATGCACTCATTTGCTCATCTCCATTACAATTTTTGCGCGATAATCCTGCTGCGCGGAGGAAATCTCCCCCTGTGCAAGACCATAAATGTTGGACGCATTTTCTTCCAGACGGACAAAATTTGCAGCGGTTTTGCCGGTTTCTGCAAGCTTTGAGAGGGAAGTGCCGATCTCGATGCTGCTCTTGTTCTTTGCCTTGCCGAGAATCTCCCTGCCGCGTTCGTTGAATGCAAGCACGCGCGCATACGGCGGATAATGGCGCTGATCCTCCTTGGTCATGCCAATGAGTGCATACAGCAGAATCCGGCGGATACGAGCCATGGTATAGCATTTGGTTTTGATGCTGGCAAGCAGCTCATCCCAGCTGTCCGCGCTTCTTGCCGCATAGATGCGGTTCTGCAGACTTTTGCCGACATCCGGAAGCTGAAGCAGTTCCTCCTCCGTCATCATGCGCATTTTGTAGAGCGCAATGCGCTCAAGATTCTGAATATGGGCAGTTCTGCCCTCTGTGATGCGCTGGCTCAGGAGCTTTGCGGTGTAGGCAGGCACATAGTCCAGATAGCTGTGATCACCGTCTCCCACGGATTTACGGATGAAGCTTGCACTGGCAAACATATCCGAGGCAGTCATGCTGTCGTGGCTCACGCACTGCCGCTGAATGGTGAACGGCTGAAAGGTGACATTCAGCTTCTGCATGGCCTTGAGATATTCGATCGCAAGCAGGTTGTTGGGGTCGTGCATCATGCCGGCAACACGGTTGCCATAGCGCTGGCGGACAATCTCCCACATCGCTGCCGGATAGGACTCGCCCTGGCGCATCAGGTCAAGAATTCTCTCCTGATACACCTTCGTCGTGGAAACAGAGGCTTCTGTCAGAAGCTCCAGGCACTCCAGATCGCCGTTGGAGCTGCCGAAGGAAAGCTCGTCAATGATGCCCAGACCGCGCAGCAAGGAGATGGCACCCGTTGCATACAGCTCCGCGGAGGACATGGAAAAGACCGTCGGAAGCTCCAGAACGAGGTCGGCTCCGGCACGCAGCGCAAGCTTGGCACGATCGAATTTGTCCAGCAGCGCAACATCGCCGCGCTGCACAAAATTGCTGCTCAGAACCGCAACAATATGCGTCGCACCGTTTTCGCGCGTCTTTTGGATGTGATATACATGACCGTTGTGCAAAGG
>JAZQAA010000221.1:0-6666 GCA_045544975.1 Oscillospiraceae bacterium
ACCTCGATTATAAAAAATATACGATGCGTTGTGAATTAGGCAAAAGTTTTGTGCAAAATAAACAATTACAAAGCTTGGCATATGTGATGAATCATGTTTTTTTACAAAATCCTTGCTTAAAATATGATTTTGTGCTATAATATAAAAGTTGTTAAATTGAAGGAGGAGTATCATGACTGCAAAGGAGAAATTTCTTGACATTTATCGCACGCATATTCAGAGACCTGGTTCACAAAAGCTGCTTGATTATCTGCTGTCGGAGGACAGTGATTTTTTTGCTGCGCCCTCTAGTACCCGTTTCCACGGTTCCCATGAGGGAGGACTTGTGGAGCACAGCGTCAATGTTTATGAATGTCTGAAGGATTATCTTTCCCGCCCGAGAACGCGTGAGCTGTATCGTATGGATTACAGCGAGGAAACGATTGCGCTTGTGGCACTGCTGCATGATATCTGCAAACTTAATTTTTATAAGACGGAATATCGCAATGCCAAAAATGCTCAGGGTGTCTGGGAAAAGGTTCCCTATTACACGATAGACGACACCCTGCCGTACGGACATGGCGAAAAGTCCGTGTACATTATTTCAAGCTATATGCGTCTGACAAGGGAGGAGGCATTTGCCATCCGCTATCATATGGGCTTTTCCGGTGTTGAGGACAAAAATTCCATCGGCAAGGCGTTTGAGATGTTCCCCCTTGCTTTTGCGCTCAGTGTCGCGGATATGGAAGCGAGCTATTATCTTGAAATCAAAGGCTGAAATAACAGCGAGAAGGAGATTGATTCATGAATTGGTACGATAACGCAATAATCTATCACATCTATCCTCTGGGATTCTGTGGTGCCCCGAAATTCAACGAAGGCGGCGAGCCTGTCAGACGCCTGGAAAAGGTGATCGACTGGATTCCCCATCTGCGGGAAATGAATGTGGATGCCGTGTACTTCGGCCCTGTTTTCGAGTCCGTGGAGCATGGCTACGACACCATTGACTATAAGATGATTGACCGCCGTCTGGGCGACAATGCCATGTTCAAGGAAATCTGTCAGAAGCTCCATGAGAACGGCATACGCATCATTCTTGATGGTGTATTCAATCACGTCGGCAGAAAATTCTGGGCGTTTACGGATATCCAGCAGAATGGACAGAATTCCCGCTATTGCAGCTGGTTCCAGAACCTCAACTTCGGCGGACAGAGCCCCTGCGGCGATCCCTTCTGGTATGAGGGCTGGAACGGTCACTACAATCTTGTCAAGCTCAATCTCCAGAATCCGGAGGTCTGCGATCATTTACTTAATGCAGTTGGCTACTGGATGGATGAGTTCCAGATTGACGGCATCCGTTTTGACGCGGCGGACTGCATTGACTTCAATTTCTTTAAGCGCATCCGTCACTTCTGCAAGAGCAGAAAGCCGGATTTCTGGCTGATGGGCGAGATTATCCATGGCGACTACAACCGCTGGGCAAACCCGGAAATGCTTGATTCCGTGACGAACTACGAATGCTACAAGGGTATCTGGTCCTCTCATAATGACCGGAACTTGTTTGAAATTGACTACTCCATTAACCGTCAGTCCGGTGCAAACGGCGGCATTTACCGCAACACCAATCTTTACACCTTCGTGGATAACCACGATGTGAAACGCCTTGCAAGTACGCTCAGCGATCAGCGTCATCTGCAGAGCTGCTATACACTCCTCTATACCATGCCCGGCATTCCGTCCGTTTATTACGGAAGTGAATACGGCATTCAGGGCAGACATGAGAACAATTCCGATGACGGTCTGCGTCCCTGCCTTGATCTTGCTGCTATGCAGCATGAGAATACCCAGCTCTATCAGCATATCGTGAAGCTCGGCAGAATTTACAGGGCATATCCGGCTCTGCGAACCGGCAGCTACCGGACAGTCATTATCCGCAACCGTCAGATTTTGTTTTCCAAGGAACTGGACGGTCAGACGGTTTATGTGGCAATCAATCTGGATGATCAGCCCTTCGATATGCAGTTCGGCACACATTACGGTGCACTTGTGGATGTCATGGGCGGCAGTCAGGTGCGTGTGGAAAACGGCAATGCCCATATTCACATGGAGCCGTTCTCTTCGATGATCATCGTTCATGACGATATCGTCAATAACCAGACCGAACCGGAGCCGGTAGCAGTTCCGCAGCCCCGTGAGGTGCACGAAGGCGAACGCTACCGCCATTGCAAGGGCGGTCTGTACACCGTGCTTGCCGTTGCAACGCATACGGAAACCATGGAAGAGATGGTTGTTTACAAGAGCGATGAAAACGGCAGTGTATGGGTACGTCCCAAGTCCATGTTCCTCGATAAGAGGGGCGATGTGGACAGATTCACAAAGCTTGATTAAATGATCAATGCCCTGCTTATCCGGTAAGCAGGGCATTTTCAATTAAAACAGATTCAGAATGAGTTCTTCAATCTCTGCAGGGACATCGCCGTTTCTTGCGATAATGACGGATTCTTCCTCATCGGTGACATAGAGATTGGATTGGTAATAAACGAACCTTCTCTCCATCATGCAGCTGTCGCCGGTCTGGGGATTTGCAAATTCGAACCAGACCTTGTAAATCCAGAATCCACGCCCCGCATCAAAACTATCCACGGAGTACATCGCATCCTTCGGTGCCCAGCCCAATTCCATCATGGATTTCACATCGTCTTTGAGTTGCTGGCTGAAGCTCACATCCGGCTCATCCATATCGGGATACTCTCTGAAGAAGAGTCCCCAGGCTGTCGTGCTTTTCGGAATTTCTCCCGTTTCGGCAAAAGCCTGGTATTTTCCCTTTGTGGAATACCGCAGAATGATATCCAGAATGATCTCATCCGGAGGAAGCTTGTTGGAAACAAAGTAATGCTGCATTGCCTCCTCGCTCTTTTCACTGGGGTATTCATAAATGATATACTGATCGTTGACGATTTTCTGGAAGTCCAGTGTCAGAAGGAGTGTGTTTCCTTCATAGAAGCTGTAGCTGTAGCAGTAGCTCACATGGGGGCTTACGGCTTCCTGTTCAGAGGATTCCGGTGTATAATCGACATACTCCAGCTTGACTTTGATGTCCCTGCCTTCAAAGTAATATGCATAGGCATCATCCATCTGCTGCTTGAGAAAATCCTTGTAGCTGTCCAGATCCTTGAATTCCGTTGTCTTCAGTGCGTACAGATCCGCATAACTGAAGTTCATTACATCAAGCAGCGCCTGTGTATCGCCCTTTGTCAGATCCTTGGTGAGCTTGTTGAGCTTGATAATATCTGCAATCGCAGAAAAGCTCGGGTACCGATTGTGAATTTCATTATAGCCGAGAACGCCGAGTCCGATGAGAAGTACGCCCAGAATGACGCTCAGCACAATGGCAATAATTTTGCGGCGCTTAAGTTTCTTACGGACCTTTTTCATGGGTTTGATTTCTGCTTCGTTCTCCTTTTCGGAAGCAGTCTTCTCTAAATCCGTTCGGTAGTGACGGAGCTGTGCCTCGCAGTCCGGACATTCCCTGAGGTGTTCTTCAAGTTGTTTTGCGGTTTCTTCGGAGCAAAGCCCATCCGCATAGAGCGGCAGCAGATCCTTTGCAATTGTACATTTCATAGTATCACGAATCCTTTCTCGTTTATGGTTGTTCCATGATTCTGAGAACCATGTCCTTGCTTCGCAGGAAGGTGACCCTTCCCCAGACCTCGGATTTTCCGAAGGTACTGCCGATTTCCCGGAACGGCAGCTCTGCGTAGACACGCAGCATAAATACTTCTTTGTATGGCTCCGGCAGCTGGTGCACGGCAGCACGGACTGCCCTTGCCGTTTCCGCATCCTCAAGGCGTTCCTCAAGGGAAGGCGCATTTTGCACCGGCAGGTCATCGGGCAGAGCAGAAACAGGATGCCGCCCTTTTTTTCGGAGATGGTCATAGTAAGTGTTCTTGGCAATCTGACAGAGCCACGAGGTCAGCTTGCAGCGCTGATCAAAGGTATCACTCTTTTCGATTGCTTTGAGAAATGTGTCCTGCAGCAGATCCTCTGCAAGATCAGCATCACCGCATAGCCTGATCAGGAATTGGTATACCATCTGCGCGTGCTGCCCGTAAATCTCTTCAAAGCTCAAATCCGCCATCCGTTTCCCCCCTTTCACTTCATTAGACGATGGAAATGCTGATTCGTTACAAAAAAAATGTAAAAAATTTTTTCACCCTATTATTGTACCATATTCTGTGTGCTCTGACAAGTCCTGCAAACAGAAACAGCCTCCCCTTCGCCTGTTGGCAAAGAGGAGGCTGTTCTGCATTCTCCAGAAGGAATTAGTCGTTGTAGGAGTTGCTGTTTCTGTTCTGAGAACTCTGGTTGTTCTTGTTCTGAGAACTCTGGTTGCTGTTGTTCTGGGAATTCTGGTTGTTCTTGTTCTGAGAACTCTGGTTGTTCTTGTTCTGGGAATTCTGGTTGTTATAGTTCTGAGAATTCTGATTGTTCATGCTTCTCGCTCCATTCTCCGCACAATCCGGTATATCCTATGCGGAATGTGCGGAATTCCGATGGATGATATACCGTCGAAACAGAGTTAACTGCCTCGTCAGAGATAGTATCAGCAGAAAACGAGAAATTATTCAATCAGTTTTGCAGTTCAGTTGTATTTTCAGTTGTTTCCGTTGTATCCTCCACGCCGGAGGAAACAACAACAGGACTGTTCGGATGGAATTCATTCTGCTTGTCACGCAATGTCCATACGGAAAAACCACACCCGATACAAAGCACTGCACACGCAGCAATATAGATCATAATACGGGAGAAAGAAGGTCTCGGCGCATCTGCAACACCGCTGACTTCTTCTTCATCCTCTTCATGGAAATCCTTCTGATATAAATCCTGCTTCAGACGCTCAATCAAATCGTCAGGAGCATAAACCGTATCGTAGGCGCTTTTAATTTCTTTTCTCAGACTCATCTTCGATAACCTCCCAACTTTGCTTCCAGTTTTTTTCGTCCTCTGGATAAACGCTGCGCAATGGCAGTTTCACTTTTTTCCAGAATTTTTGCAATCTGACGGATGGAGTAGTCCTCATAGTAATACAGATAAATGACAATGCGGTATTTTTCAGGAAGCGACAGTACCGCGTCCATGACGGGGGAATGTTCTTCCTGTACAGCTGCACCTGCCACCTTGGTGATATCTGCCGGCACTCTCCGGCTGTACCAGGCACTTCGCAGCAGATTCTTGCTCTCATTGATGGTAACACGCAGGAACCAAGCCTTTTCATGTTCGGAATTTTCAAATGTCGGATGCAGCCGGAAATATTTCAGAAAAACATCCTGCATGATATCTTCCGCATCAGCAAAATTGCCAACGGATGTCAGAGCCGTACGATAGACCATGTTCTTGTACTTGTCAATAACAGCATAGGTAATTCCCGATACCATGATTTTTGGGTTTTGTCCGATTTCCAGATTGACTCCGGTGAATTGTTCGTTCATTGTCAGCATCATCTGATCCCACCTTTCCTTCGGCCTTTACCCATCATACACATGAGTGATCCAATTTCTGACATGATTTTGAGAAAATCGGCTTTTTCAATAAATTTCAATTGTAAATCTTGTGCATATAGTACAGTGATACTATATGCTTTATTATAGCATATCCATTTTGAAAAGTCAAAATCCTTCGTCTTGATTCTTGAGGAAAAATATGTTATAATGTAGAAAAAACAAAATCAGTTTGAAAGGAGAATGGATTGTGCAGATAAGACCGGAAACCGAAGCCGATGAAAATGCCGTACAGCAGCTTCTTGCATTGATGCTGCAGGAGCATTCCTGTATTTCCCATATGGCAGAGTATCACAGTCAGAAGGTGCAGCTTCCGATTGCTCTGATCGCCGAAACAGAGGATGGGCAGCTGGCAGGCAGCCTTCGCTGCTGCACGGTCAATGCCGCGGATTCGCAGCAGCTCCTTTTGCTCGGATGTGCTGTGCATCCGGATTTCCGCAAGCAGGGGATCGGAAGGGGGCTTCTTGCAAAGGCACATGAAATAGCGGAGAAACAGGGCTTCGGCTGGATGCTTGCCATGGATGATACAGGGTTCCTTGAGGCAAAGGCCGGCTACAGACCTGCTGCATTCTCTGGCTTTCTGCCCCCTGATTTCCGGGATCATCCGGAGTTCTTCCTTGTCTACCAGCTCAGCCCGAAGGCACCGGAGCTTCGGGGATATGTGACATATCCGGAACTCTTCGGTGTTCGAAAGCCAGAGGTGTTTTTTGTAATCCACACCACCATGAATCTGGAGGAATACGAGCACGCTGTGCTGAGCACACGATTACGCAAGCGGATTTTTGAGAGGACAGTGCTGATTCTTGCCATGATTATATGCGGCATCGCCGCCGTCTTAAGACAGCGGCTGGATATCCTGTTGGCGCTCATTCCCCTGAGTATTCTTCTGTACCGCAGTATTGTTGATCCTGTCCGATTTGCCGTTACGCAGACTGAGAAAATGAAACGCTCCTTCGGTGGCAGAGATATTGAAAGCTTTTACTTCTTCACAGATGACGGCATTGCCCAGTATCACCCAAATAAACATGGCTGCTCGCTGCTGCTGTATCAGAATATGACACAGCTCTATTTGAAGGACACCTTCCTGTTTCTTTGTAATGATGCGGCAAAGGGTCTGTTCCTCATGTAC
>JAZQAA010000222.1:0-6130 GCA_045544975.1 Oscillospiraceae bacterium
GCCTTGATACACATTCAAATCAATACAGGCCTCCAGCTGATCCGCCTGCTTGCCGTCATAGCCTTCCAGATAGCCCTGATCGGAATACTGCCAGAACGACCAATCCACAAAGAAGGGATTGAGGTAGGTATTGCGCATCCAGAGCGGATAGTCCCCGTAGCTGCCGCCGAACAGATACTGGTAGTATGCCTTGGTTGTGGTATAAATAATCGGCTTGACACCGTAGTATTCCTCGAGCGCAGTAAGAAGGTCATCCAGAATTTTCCGCGTTTCCTTTTTGGAAAGCGGATCCGCGGCATAATCGCCGTAGAATTCAAGATCCACCACCGGCGGCAGATCGCCGTCAAGCTCACCGACCGTACGGATGAAGTTTTCCGCCTGCGTTTCACCGGAGCTTTCGAAGCTGAAGAAATGATAGGCACCGGCATAAACCGCAGTATCATGCACACCCTGCCAGTTCTGTGTGAAGCAGGGGTCCTGGTAGGAGCTTCCCTCCGTTGCCTTGATAAAGGCAAATTCTACATCCTGTGCTTCCAGCTGTTCCCAGTCGATATTCCCCTGATAACGGGAAACATCCACGCCAAAGACAGGGTATCGCTGCGGGTCGGGGACATTGCATTTCCACCGTCCGCTGAGAATCAGCCATGCACTGATGCCGCCGCCGAACACTGCAATCAGCAGCAGGAGCAGCACCAGTACCATAACAATCCTTCCGTATGCAACGCGCCGCTTCGCCATTATTCCTCTTCTGCCGGCTCTGCGATGTCACCCATCACAATGCCTCTGCCGTTGGTAGCAAAGTACACTCTGCCATAGACATGGCTGTCGCCGGTAATATAGTGCGTCAGATTGCCGAAGAGATGCTGATCATCATTGATTCTCTGCCAGCTCTTGCCCTTGTCGACAGAGCGGTAAATGCCGTCGCCCTGATCGCCGGCACTGCCCATTGCATAGACAACCGGATAATCGTCCTCGCTCTCCGGTGCACCGAAGCCGATGGCATTGAAGCTGATATCCTTGATCTGGGTAAAGCTCTCACCGGCATTCTCTGTATAGCTGATCATGGAGCCGGAGCAGATCCATACATGGCCTTCCTTGCCGGGAACTGCATGGATGGTAACATTGTCGGAAACCATCTGTCCGGTATTGGTGAAGTTTGCACCGCCGTCGGTGGAAACATAGAACAGGCCGTTATAAGTAGCATAGAAGTAATTCGGGTTCACGCAGTCTGCAGTGATTTCAGCGCCGTAGCCAAGACCCTTTGCATAGAACCACTTGCCGTCTGCAAAGGTATGGATATAGATATTGGAGTTGCCGGTGTTTGCAGGAGTCCAGAGCATTCTGGAGCCGTCAGCAGAAACAGCAACCTTGCCGCCCTCGACCTTCTCAGGCGGATTCGGAATGGGTGTCCATGTGCTGCCGCCGTCCTGTGTGCACCACAGGGGATTCATGCGATCCTGGATCGCATAGACAGCGACATTGGCATTTTCATAAGCAGCATCGAGGTCGGTCGGATTGCCGCCGGAGGCTGCGCCCATGAAGTGCGCCTCATCGGGACCAACCGTCACATCCAGATGGGAGAAGCCTGTCAGGTCACCCATGATGGAATAGAGCTGCGGCTCGCCGCTTTCGTAATTCGGAGAAACCATCTGGTACACAGCGGTTTCCTCCAGACCGTAGGCATCGAATGCAACGGTAACAGGGGTATCCGTACCAAGAGCGGTCATATTCTGTGTGGTGTAGATGGTTGCGCCGGTACCGTACATCACCTCATCGGAATTGAAGGGGTTGATGTTGATATCCGCCATCCACCAGCCGAGCTTTGCTTCTTCGAGACCCCATGTCAGCCAGTCCGCACGGGAAACTTCCATCACATAGTTCTTCTCGCCCGTGTTTGCGTTGAACATTCCCGTCCAGGTTGCACCGCCGTCCGTGGAGCGGTAAATATTATCACCGAGATTCGACCAGTAGAACAGTGTGCTGACAACGAGTGTGTTCGGGTCGTTCTTATCCACAGAGATGCCGCTGAATGCGCCGTATCTGCCGTCATTCAGATTGGGAGTGATATCCGTCACATCGCCGCTCTCCGGATCATACTTGTAAACACCGCCCAGTGTGCAGTTGCTTGCATTCGGGCCGCAGTTATCTGCATAGGTCAGGTAGAGGATGCCTTCAGAAGAGAAATCCGCCTGCAGGGGGTAGATGCCTGCCGGTGCGATGGCAATGCTTTCCCAGGTTGCACCGTTATCGGAGGAACGGTATACGCAGTTGCCCTGTGTATCCGCAACGCCGGCATAGATGTCACCATTTACAGGATTGAATTCCACCCACATGATACCGATGGAAATGCCCTCGTAGGCATAATTGCCCTTATTCGGGAAGCTTGTCAGCTCACTCCAGGTTGCACCGTAGTCATCGGATTTCCACATACCTGCGTTTCTTGTGCCGGCGTAGATTTCCTTGTTGTTCTTCGGATTGACCATCATGCGCTCGCCCACGCCTCTGCCGTGGTTGTTGCCGCCGCAGTCAAAGGGCACATCAAACTGCTTCCAGGTTGTACCATAGTCATCGGAAGAGAGGAAGGCACCGGGCTTGCCCATGTAGGTACCGCCCATGATGTAAACGCGGTTTGCCTCCACGGGGTCAGCCGCAAGGCTTTCGATACCGATGAGGTTCCAGCTGTCGGAGCCGAGGTGATCGGTGATGGCAACCCATCTCTGCTCAGCCTCCACCCAACGGTAGGCACCGCCGATGTCGGTTCTTGCATAGACGAGATTTTCCTCTGCTTCGCTGTAAATCATACCGGTCACATAACCGCCGCCGCCGATGGCAACATTGCTCCACTCATAGGTCACGTCCTTCGCAGCCTCCTCAGAGCAGCCTGCCGCGCTGCCAAGCATCATTGCTGCGCCGAGCAGTGCCGCAAGTGTTCGTTTCATCTTCATAGTAATCCTCCTTATAATAATGCTTCTGCGTTTTTCTCTCTGCATAAATGCAGTAATTGACTCTGTGAATCGCCCCACATGGGGGAAACGGGCAGGCCTGCCTGCATGAGCAGACTGCCGCTGTATACAGCATCCGTCCCCTCGAGACGGTACTGTGCTTCGGGCTGAAGCCCCTGCAGCCGGAGCTGCGCTCTGCGCTGATTGGGCTTTGCAAGGATCTGGAACACCGTCACCAGTGCTTCGCTGCCGTCCTTTGCAGAAAACATCCATGCAGTGCTTTCTCCTTCAAAGGGACTTTGAAGCCGGAAGAAATCGCCCTCCCGCGTCAGATGGGAGAATTTCCGGTACAGCCCGACCTGCTCCCTGACCGCGGCGCGCTCCTGCGCAGAAAGCGCTGTCAAGTCCAGCTCATAGCCGAAGGTGCCAGCAAGCGCAATATGTGCCCTCGCGGAGAATGCGGAATTCCTGCCGACCGTATGGTTCGGACAGACGGAAACATGGGCACCCATTGCGGACGGCGGATAGCAAAGCGAGGTGCCGTACTGGATGTACGCGCGTTCCGCCGCGTCCGTATCATCGGAAGTCCAGATCTGGGGGCTGTAATAGAGCATTCCGCAGTCAAAACGGCCTCCGCCGCCTGTACAGTTCTCAAGCAAAAGCTCTGGAAATTCCGTCAAAAGCCGCTCCTGCAGCTCATAGACGCCGAGCTGATAGCGATGCGCGAATTTCCCCTGCCGGTGCATGGGGAGCGCAGGTGAAAAGCATTCGGTGAGCTGGCGGTTCATATCCCATTTCACATAGGAAATGCCGCCCTCGCGGATGATCTCACACAGCCGTGAGAACAAATAGTCCCGTATCTCTTCCCTTGTCATATCGAGGACGCACTGGTTTCTCGAAAGCGTCAGTGACCGCCCCGGAATCTGCACTGCCCAGTCGGGGTGCGTCCGGAACAGCTCGCTGTCCGGCGAAATCATCTCCGGCTCAAACCAGATGCCAAAGCGCAGACCGCGCGCCTTCAGCTCCCTTCCAAGGAAGGCAATGCCCTCCGGAAGCTTTTCGGCATTGACAAACCAGTCGCCCAGCGAGGAATTGTCGCTCTCGCGCTTACCGAACCAGCCATCGTCCATCACAAGCATATCAAGGCCGCATTCCTTTGCGGCGTCAGCAAGGGAGAGCAGTTTCGCCGTATCAAAGGCAAAGTAGGTTGCCTCCCAGTTGTTCACAAGCACCGGCCGTTCCCGATACTGCCATGGGCTGCGGATGATGTGGTTTCTGATAAAATCATGGAAGCTGCGGCTCATGCCGCCAAGTCCTTCACTGCTGCAGGTGAAGAGCACCTCCGGCGTACAAAAATCCTCCGAGGGAGGAAGCTCCCAGCGGAAGGTCTCCGGATGGATGCCCATCAGCAGGCGGATACCGCCGTTATAGTCCTTTTCGCAGGATGCGAGGAAATTGCCGGAATAGACAAATGCCGCGCCAAGGGCAAAGCCCTGTGTTTCGGTCGTTTCCGGTGCAGTCAGAGCGGTGAAGGGATTGTGCCAGTGCGAGGACGCACCGCAGATGCTCCCGACGCTCTGCACGCCATGGTGTACAGGGACTCTCTGGATATGCCGTTCCCTTGCCCATGCACCGTTCAGGGTGATCATATCGAGATCGCCTTCGAGCGACAGGCACGCGGACATCGCCCGATCAAGCATAATGGGGGAAGTGCCCTCATTGCGGATGCACACCGACTGTGCAATCACATCGCTGTCATCGAAGAGGGTGTACCGCAGATGCACCTGAATGCCGGCAGCTTCGTCAGCAAGGGTAATTTCGAGCGTCCGGCAGCATTCGCCGAAGCTATGAGGAAGTCCGGAAAGCTCCGGCTTTCCGTCGTAAATTCTGTGACTTTTGTAAACCGGACAGCACGCTGACGCGCCGTTTTCCTGCGTGATGCGCAGGGCGGCGCTCCGGAAATCGCCGCAGCCGTACGAAGGATACGCATGGGGAAAGGTGTTCTGGAAATTCACTTCCTCCCCCGGCAGCTTCGCCGGCGTAAAGGGGTGGCAGTCCGTGCGGAGCAGGAAGTCTGCATTCTCCGCGGAAAGGCTGCCGCCGTAATATGCCATACCGAGAAATCCGTCCGCCAGCTGCAAAAGCATTGTCGTATGCACTGTATGCAGGCAGAACAGACCGGTTTCCTTCAAAAATTCAATCCGCATAGAGGCACCTCAGGACGGGAAAACCCGTTTTGCAATGTCCACCGTTTCCTTGGCGTCCTTTGCATAGAAATCCGCGCCGATCTTTTCGGCATAATCCGCCGTCAGGACGGCTCCGCCGACCACGGTTCTGCACCATGGGCAGCGCTCCTTCAGAAGCCGGATGGTCGCTTCCATCGCCGGAAGTGTGGTGGTCATCAGCGCAGAAAGGCCTGCAAGGGGCGCATGATGCGCCTCCACCGCCTGTGCAACCGCCTCGTAGGGCACATCCTTGCCGAGGTCGATGACGGTGTAGCCGTAATTTTCCAGCAGTACCTTCACGATATTCTTGCCGATATCGTGAATATCACCCTTGACAGTCGCCAGAACAATCGTGCCGCGGCTCACGGTTTCACCGTTTGTCTCGCAGAGCTTTGTCTTGATCACTTCAAATGCTGCCTGCGCCGCGGATGCGGACGCAATCAGCTGCGGCAGGAAGATCTTGCCGCTTTCAAACTCCGCGCCTGCCTTGTCGAGTGCTGGAATCAGCTCCTGATTGACAAGCTCCATCGCCGGCATGGTTTCCAGAAGCGATGCGGTGAGTGTACCGGCTTCGCTCCGGAGTCCGGCAGAAATCGCGCCGGAGAGCGTCAGCTCCTGCGGTTTTGCCTGCGGTGCCGCTGCAGGGGCTTCGCCGCCGTAATGGGCAATGTAGTCCACTGCATTTTTATCGAAATTCGCAAGCAGGCGATAGGTGCGCACTGCTGCGGTCATGCTTTCTGTATTGGGATTGATGATGGGCAGGTCAAGTCCTGCATGGAGTGCCATCGTGAGGAAGGTCTTGGTGACAAGCTCACGGTTCGGCAGTCCGAAGGAAATATTGGAAACGCCGAGAACTGTCCGAAGTCCCAGCTCCTCCTTCACACGGGTGAGCGCCTTGAGGGTTTCCATCACGCCCTCCTGCTCGGCGGATGCCGTCAGGGTCAGGCAGTCGATGTACACATC
>JAZQAA010000223.1:0-6817 GCA_045544975.1 Oscillospiraceae bacterium
TAAAACCGCTGCCCGAAAGCAGCGTTTTTCTGATCGCTTACTTGTTATTGAATTCGTCAACGACCTCATCAATTACAGCAGACCATTCGTCACGGATCACAGCCCAGGAATCCTTCTCTGCATTCAGGATCGCAGAAGTGATGTTGTCCATGATACCTCTTGTTTCATAGGTATAATCGCCGGAGCCATACATTCTGCTGCCCATACCATAACCAAAGTCAAATACAACAGTCGTATCATTCTTGTAGCTCTGAACTGCATCGTACTGCTCTTCTGTCTTGAAGCCAATTGTCAGACCGGATGCAGTCTTTTCCTCAATCAGTGCCTTATCCTTTGCTACCTGCTGGTATTCCTCAACAGTCTCAGCCATGCGGCAGCACTCAATGTATCTTGCTACAGCATCGCCCTTGTCAGAATTCTTAACCAGCATATATGCTGCATAGTTGCCGCACAGATAATACTCGTCAGCATCCGGAGACTTCGGGAACGGAACTACCATGAGATCTGCATCAGGGTTCTTTGCATTGGATGCACCCAGATGCCAGTCGGCCATACCGTAGAACAGAATGTTGCCAGCCTCAGGGAAGTTGCCGTACCAGTTCGGATCATAGAGCTGCAGGCTGCGCATTTCAGCCATCAGATTCTCAGCAGCTTCAATATCCGGATCAGCAATGTTATTGGTGAACTGTGTGCCGTCGAAATTAACAATGGTCTTACCTGTGGACTGTACCATTGCCTGACCGAACCAGCCTGCAATACCATAACGCTGTGTGGAACCGTCACCGTTGGCAACAAAGGTCTTCATCATGTCCATGAAGGAATCCCAATCCCAGTCGCCGTCCTGATACAGCTCGTACGGATCATCCAGACCGTTCTCCTTGCACATTTCACGGCTGTAGGTGATCAGCAGCGGATCTGCAACTGCGTACGGTACAACATAGTGCTTGCCGTTGTAAGCATACATATCAATTGCATCACGCATACCATCCCACATCTCTTCATCGAGATCCAGATAATCATCCAGAGGCTGGTACTGATCCTTATAGACACCGTTCGGCAGAGCGTCCCACTCATACTGGAACATATCCACAGGGTCGCCGCCCAGAATACGGTTTGTCAGTGTGTCAAATTTATTGTCGGATGTGCACTCAATCCACTCAATCTTACCGCCGTACTGATCCTCAAACAGTGTCAGCGGTACAGTTCTGTCCTGGTTGTTCTTGGGGTTGAGGTCGTAAGTACCCAGCCAGTAAATGGTCTGACCGGAAATATCCACCTTGCCCTCAGCAGCGGAATCTTCCTGGATGGAAACAGCGTGCTCATCCTCGGACTTGTAATGGCTGTTATCCTCGGAATCAGCATTTCCACCGCCGCAGGCAGTCGCAGCCAGCAGCATACTCATGCTCAGGAGTGCTGCCATTGTTCTCTTCAGTTTGTTCAAAAACAATCACTTCTTTCTTCAGAATTTTTCGATCCGGAACGGAATTTCCATTCCGCAAACAACACATTCTGCGTTTGTGTAGTTACCTTCATTATACCTGTTTTTCACAGAAAAGTCAAGCGCTTCTCAAAGATTTTCACCCCTTTTGACGAGGAATTGTGAAATTGTGATATTCCTCTACTTGAATCCCGCAGGAAACTATGGTATAATGGAACCACAGAGCATCACAGGAGGTACAGAGAGATGAAAGAGGTAGCCATTTTCACAGACGGCGCGTGCAGCGGCAATCCGGGTCCCGGCGGCTGGGGTGCCATTCTCCGGTATGGAACTGCAGAGAAGGAGCTGTCCGGCGGCGAAGCAGAAACCACCAATAACCGCATGGAGCTGAGCGCCGTGATTGCAGCGCTTTCCGCGCTGAAGGAGCCGTGCGCCGTGACGCTCACAACGGACAGCAAGTATGTTGTGGACAGTATCACAAAGGGCTGGGTTTACGGCTGGAAGAAGCGCGGCTGGATCAAATCCGACAAGAAGCCCGCTTTGAATGTCGATCTCTGGGAGCAGCTGCTCCCCCTTCTGGAAACGCACAGAGTGACCTTTGTCTGGGTGAAGGGACATGCAGGACATCCCGAGAATGAGCGCTGTGACGCACTTGCGGTGCAGGAGACGGAGAAGGTAAGGAGAAGGGGATGAAGAGTTTGTTTCCGCCGCAAGGGCGGAAAGGAAAATCGCTATAAATGGAAAGAAGGGGCACTTTTTTGCAAAAAAAGTGCCCCTCTTCAAAAAACAGTCCACCGGACTGTTTTTTTGAATTCACCCCTGAAAAAAGCGACGGATCAGGAGATTTCGCTCACTGCGGTGAGCGATGAGGGGCTTTGCCCCTCAACCCCACGAGCTTTTTGAAAAAAGCTCGATCAAAAACTTTTAAGATGCGCCCTTGGGCGGAAATAATCAGTTCCCCTGCTTCGCCAGCCGATCCAGTGCATTGGAATTGAGCTTCGTCGTCAGCCGCAGACGGTCAATGTCCTTCTGCGCTTCCTCATTCTGCTTCTCCAGCTGCTCCGTACGCGCCTGCAGTGCCTTGTTCTCCGTCTCCAGCACCGCAATTCTCTGCAGTGCCTCGCCGAGCTGGTTTGCGAGCAGCTCCAGCTGCTCGCTGAGCTGCTGATTGATGTCGTTCTGCCGTTCTCCGAATTGTCTGAGTACCTGTCCTGTTTTCCCGATTCCGGGGATTTCTTCATAGCTTTTGGTATTCATTTTGTTTCACCTCTTGCAAAAACCATGTTTATACTAATCCAAAATTCCTTCTGTTCTGCATGAGCATGGAATACAGCGTATCCCGAAGTGAGAACTCCGGCTCCCAGCCCGTATCTCTCTGAAGCTTGCGGATGTCCGCTTCAATCATCGGTACATCGGATGGCCGCATTCTTGCAGGATCCTCTTCCACAGCAATGGACTGCGTGCTCAGCTCAAGCAGCGTGTCCAGCAGCTCCTGAATTGAAATTGCGTGTCCGCTTCCCACATTGTAGGTTTCACCGGCTCTGCCATGCTCCATCAGCATCGTGTAGGCTCGTACAACATCCCGTACATCGGAAAAATCCCGCTTTGCCGAAAGATTTCCCACCTGCATCACGGGCGGACGCAGTCCTGCTTCCATCTCCGCAATCTGCAGCGCAAAATCCGCTGCAACAAACACCGGCGTCTGTCCAGGTCCGATGTGATTGAAGGCACGCACCATCATAATACCCATGCCGTACGCTCTTGCGTAAACACTGCCAATCATGTTCTGGCAAGCCTTCGTCACTGCGTAGAGATTGCCCGGATGGAGCGGTTCTTCCTCCGAAATCGGGCACGCGCCCTCACGGACATAACCGTATTCCTCGCCGGAACCCACAAGCAGAATTCGGGGCTGGTAGTCCTCCACGCTGCGGATGGCGTCAAGCAGATGCAGGCTCCCCTTGATATTCACATCCACCGTCAGCTGGGGATCCTTCCATGAAACCGCAACAGAGCTTTGCGCCGCGAGGTGGTAAATTTCCGCCGGACGATGCTCCCGCAGGAGATTCCGGATCGCATTTTCATTCAAAAGATCAAGGTCAAATACCTCACAGCCGCCCTGCCGGATGGATTCATGCGGCAGCTTTGTTGCGCCGACACGCTTGCCCTGCATCTGCAGCTGGGCAATCAGATAGCTTCCGACAAAGCCCCCTGCGCCGATAATCAGTGCGTCCATGCTTACACC
Source organism: Oscillospiraceae bacterium (assembly GCA_045544975.1). Taxonomy (GTDB): domain Bacteria; phylum Bacillota; class Clostridia; order Oscillospirales; family Ruminococcaceae; genus UBA3855. The sequence goes on from JAZQAA010000223.1 coordinate 3,681, forward strand.
TCCCCTTTCAAAACCTCTAAAATTCGTTCCATAATATTGCTGCTGTCATATTCCCTGCGCACCTTCTGTGCCGCATTCTGTCCATAAATCTGCCGCAGCTTTTCGTCATTTGTGAGCTTCTGGATAGCGGACGCAAGTGCTCCCGTATCCCGCGGCGGTACCGTCAGTCCCGTTCTGCCGTGCACGCTCACATAGGGAACGCCGGACGGAAGATCCGTGTTGATGACGGGCTTTCCGTAGACCATTGCCTCCTGCTGCACAATACCGAACGCCTCGGAAGGCTCCACGGACGGCATCACGAAGAAATCACAGTCACGGAATGCTGCGCGCAGATCCTCCTCCGGAAGATGTCCGAGAAAATGCACGGGAAGGCGCTTGGCTCTTTTGCGCAGCTCCTCCTCAAGCGGCCCGGTGCCGCAGATGAACAGCTCGCAGCCCTTGACGCGCGCCATTGCGTCAATCAGGTACTCTGCCCCCTTGTAATACACAAGGCGTCCTGCAAAGAAAACCTTCACCGCATGGGGCGAGTAGAGCTTTTCCGTTAAAATGGGTTTTGCAGGTGCCGCCATATAGGACGCAGTGTCCAGACCATAGGGGATAATCCTGCATTTTTCGCGGAATTCCGGCAAAAACTGCGACCCTTCAATATGTCCCTTCGTTGCCACAATGATCGCATCCGCGCGTTTGAGAAACCGTCTGAGGATGGGCTTGTAGAACCAGAGGAGCTTCTTTTGCTTGACCACATCGCTGTGCCACGCAATGACCACCCTGCCTTTGAAGCCCGAAAGCAGACAGGCGAGATCCCCCAGCGGGAACGGCGTGTGGATTTCGATGACATCCGCTTCCTTCGCCATCTTACGGAATTTCCGGAGAAACGAAAAGGACAGCGGACAGGAAAAATAAGTCCCAAGACTGCCGGCGCGTGTGATTTCCACGCCATTCATGCTTTCCGTGCAGCCCTCGCCCTTTTTCTGGCAGACAAGCACGCGAACCTGTACATCCTGCCGTTTTTCGAAGGCTTCCGCGCGCTGCTGTACGAGGGTTTCAATGCCGCCGATGTGCGGCGCGTAGAATTTATTTACCTCTAAAATCCGCAGTTGTTCTGCCATGTCGTCACCTCTTCAGCTCGGGCAGCAGCTCGCTGTAGACTTCATAGAGAAGCTGTGCGCTGCGCTCCCACGAGAATTCCTTTGCTCTTGCAAGCCCCTCGGCGGATAACCGGCGGCGCAGAGCTTCATCCGTATACAGCTTGTATAAGCCCTCTGCAATGGAATCCGTGCTGTCGGGCTTGACAATGACTGCACTGTCCCCCGTTACCTCCGGCAGCGAGGCAGCATCCGACACAAGCACGGGCGCTCCGCACGCCATCGCTTCCAGCGGCGGCATACCAAAACCCTCATAAATCGACGGAAATACGAACGCCAGTGCTCCGCTCATCAGTGCACACAGATCCTCATCCGCGATGTACTGCGTAAAGAGTACCTGCTCTGTAAGCCCCAATGCCTGCACCTTCTGGAAAATCCCGTCATAGAGCCAGCCCTTTCCGCCGGCAAGCACGAGTTTTGCCGGATTTTCGGTGCGCTCTGCAAATTTAGCATACGCCTCAATGAGTCGCTCAAGATTCTTTCGGGGTTCGAGTGTGCCAAGATACAGGAAGTATACTTCCGGCAGACCGTAAGCTTCCTTCACCTTTGAAAGCTTTTCGGGATCCGTTTCCGGATGGAAACGCTCGCAGTCCACACCACAGGGAACCACGCGGATTTTCTCCGCAAATTCGGGATAATACTTGATAATTTCCGATTTCGAAAACTGCGAATCCGTCACAATTCTGTCCGCACGGCGCATGGACTTGTGCAGTCCCATTTCCAGCATCCGCCTTGTTCTGCCGCGGACGGTTTCCGGGAAGGCACGGTAGACCATGTCATGCACCGTGACAACCGTTTTCCCATGGACAAAGGGCGGAACAATGTAGTTGAAGAAATGGCTGAGCTTTGCCTTCTTTCCGAAGAACCACGAGTACGGAACCGGCAGAAACGACGAAACTACGCGGTAAACAAACGGCGAACAGAATGCTCGCTTTGCTGTAACATGATCGGAGAGGTAGGGCGCAAGCGCCGCTTCCTTCTCGGCAAACCGCCTAACAGCAAAGTAGTTGAGTGTGAACTCGTGCTCCGGATGGAGCTTTGCCAGAGCCTTGACCTGTCCGGCTTCGCAGTAGCCGATCCCCGTCAGTCTGCCCATGAGCGGCAGCGCGTCAAATGCGATGTTCATTGGCGTTCCTCCAAAATTGGAAATAAGGGGCGGCTGTTCAGCACGCCCCTCTGTTGTATAGAAGTAATCGGTTTTAACATACTTGAAATGTCAGCGGAGCGTTGTCCTCTGTACTCTGCCAAGAATGGTATTCTTGCAGTCCTAACGATTTCATTTTGCTCCTTTATGGGGCAAAATGAAATCGCCTCGGGATTCCCAAGGGATGTTATCCCTTGGGCGGGGGACAGGGGGCAGAGCCCCCTGTCAGTTTAAGAAAGCTTAGAAACCTGAATTTCCTTCTCCACGATCGCGAGGTCGTTCTTGACCATGCGCTCAACGAGCTCTGCGAAGGAGATTTCGCGCTCCCAACCGAGGGCAGCCTCTGCCTTTGCGGGGTTGCCGAGGAGTACATCTACTTCAGCAGGGCGGAAGAACTTCGGGTTTACCTTGACAATTACCTTGCCGGTAGCCTTATCCTTGCCGACTTCGTTCACGCCTTCGCCTTCCCAGACAACCTCGATGCCTGCGGTCTTGAATGCGATCTCTACGAATTCGCGGACAGTTCTGGTCTCATTGGTTGCAATAACATAGTCATCCGGAGTCTCCTGCTGGAGCATGAGCCACATTGCCTTGACATAGTCCTTGGAATGACCCCAGTCACGCTTGGAGTCCATATTACCCAGCTCTACGCAGTCCTGCACGCCGAGCTTGATTCTTGCAACTGCCATGGAAATCTTTCTGGTTACGAACTCCAGACCGCGTCTCTCGGATTCATGGTTGAACAGAATACCGGAGCAAGCGTACATATCATAGCTCTCTCTGTAGTTCTTGGTGATCCAGTGACCATAGAGCTTTGCAACGCCGTACGGACTTCTCGGATAGAAGGG
>JAZQAA010000224.1:0-1719 GCA_045544975.1 Oscillospiraceae bacterium
ACCCCATGATGTTCCGGTTGCAAAGGAAAGTCCAACAGCAACGATAAACAAAATGAAGGGCAGAATTGGACGGATTACACTCGCACTCTCGACAATTCCGGATACATACACACCTGCTTCCAAAAAGTTTGTCATGCTCTTGAGTGTCCATGCAAAGGTCAGGATCAGAATCGCAGGAACCATCTGCTGGAATCCGGCTGAGATAGAATCCATACACTCGGAGAAAGTCAGTACGCGGCGACAGAGATAGTAAATGAAAATCAGAATCAGCGCACCCATGGATCCAAGTGATAATCCATAGGATGCATCACAATTAGCAAACGCATTAATAAAATTTTCTCCGGAGAAGAAACCGCCCGTATAGATCATGCCGATGACACAAAGGACAATCAGGATAACAACAGGAAGAACAAGGTCCATCACTTTTCCCTTGGTATTGACAGAAGCTTTATCGGACTCTTCGTAGACTTTGCAAGGTGTTGTAAAAATATCGCCCTTTTCTGCATTATCTTCATGCAGGCGCATGGGTCCATAATTGATTCCGCTCAACGAGATCACAACAACCATCAGCAGCGTCAGAAGTGCATAGAGGTTGTAGGGGATGGTCTGAATGAACAGATGAATGCCGTTGACACCGTCAACGGTTCCGCTGACAGCGGCAGCCCATGAAGAAATGGGGGCAATAATGCAGACAGGCGCAGCGGTTGCATCGATCAGATACGCAAGCTTTGCACGGGAAATCCGATGCTTGTCAGTCACAGGGCGCATAACGGATCCAACGGTGAGACAATTGAAATAATCGTCCACAAAAATCATCACTCCAAGAAGGAATGTAAAAATACTGGCTCCCGCCCGGCTCTTGATATGTTTGGCTGCCCATTCACCATAGGCACGGCTGCCGCCCGCCTTATTCATCAGAACAACAATGATGCCAAGTACAACAAGGAAAATGAGAATGCCGACATTATAGGTGTCCGAAAGATTGGCGATCAGTCCATCCTGTACAATGGCTGTGAACGCTCCGGAAAAGCCTGTAGAAGAGGCTGCTGCATAAATCGCACCGCCTGTTACAATACCAATAAACAGTGAAGAGTAGACTTCTTTTGTAATTAGTGCAAGTCCGATTGCGACAATTGGCGGCAAAAGTGCCCAGAGCGAACCTACTGCTTCTGAAATCGGAGCCTGTATCATGCATAGAATCAAAAAAGCGAGCACAAGAAGTGCAAAAATAATCTTACTTACATATTTCTTCATTGATTTTCTCCTTCATTTTTAATTGATTTTTCATTCGGCTGCTTCCATTGCGCAAGCAAAACTGCTGCAAATACAAGTACACAGCCGCATAATTCCTTTCCGGATAGCGCTTCCTGCAAAATAAGCCATCCGGACAACGCTGCAAAGACGGATTCTAAACTCATAATCAGTGTTGCAGCTGCAGGCTCCACATTACGCTGTCCGATAATCTGCAGAGTGTATGCGACTCCACTGGACATGACACCGGTATACAGTATTGTATACTTTGCATCAAATATGCGCTCGATGTCCGGTGATTCAAACAAAAACATCGCCGCAAGCATCAAAAATCCCGCGGTAAAAAACTGTATGCAGGACATGATCATTCCATCAGCACCACGCTCATTGAAATGATCAATCACAAGAATATGGACGGCAAAAAAGACTGCACAGCATAATACAAGCGCATCCCCCCTGCCAAGTGAC
>JAZQAA010000225.1:0-3641 GCA_045544975.1 Oscillospiraceae bacterium
CGACTTCATTCAGTGTCAGCTTGCAGGTACCCTGCTGCGGTGCACACCAGCCAATACCGTGTGTAAAGCCGGAAATGTCCTTGATCTCCTTAGCCTGTACCCACTTTGCCTCCTCCGGAATCGGGGCAGCACCGTGAGCAACGCCCTGAGCGATCGGGCACATTGTTTCAACTTCGTGAGAGTAAATCATGAAAATAACTCCTTTCAAAAGGTGATTGATGCGAAGATTCTGACACAGTTTGCAAAGACGCAAACTGCCATGTGTCGCATACATATTCATTATACATGATTTTTCATCATAAATCAAGGGGTAAACCGACATTTTTTCATTTTTTTCAATTTATTCATACATATTCAAACTGAAGAATGCAGAATCATCCATCATCCATGTCTTTTTGCAGAAGCAGAACTTTCAATGAAAAAGGATTGACAAAATCAGGATTTTATGCTATAATATTCGAAGATGTGCCGCTGTGGTGGAATAGGCAGACACAAGGGACTTAAAATCCCTCGGGAGTTAAATCCCGTACCGGTTCGACCCCGGTCAGCGGCACCAGCGCGGAGCCCGCGACGGCAATACGCGTATGAAAGCTTCCCTTTATGGGAGGCTTTCTTTTTTTAGCGATATGGTTTCATGCGCCGCATGATTCCTTTGCTGCGCAAGCGGAATCATAGATATTGTCAGCTTTACAATCGGAAAGCCTTCGCGAACATCTTTTTGTAACGACTCAACAACCGCACCCTCTGAAAAAATGCCGTTCCTCCCAAGGATCATCCAAGGGAGGAACGGCATTTGTAGAGCATTTTGTAATAGTACCCGGCATTAACCGGGCCCATAATCAGTATAGCAGATGTTTTCCCTTGTGTCAAACGATTCGACGGTTTTCGACAAAAGACGACAGAAAGTTACAGGATATGACAAAATTCGACAGATTCCTGAAAAAGAAATAACCGCCGGAAAGGCGGTTATTGAAACGTATTTTATTGCAGCAGTTTGCTCACCTCAGGGAATAGCTCCAGACTGCGCCTGAGAATGCCGTGGCAATGGGCAATGGCAGTGCCATAATTGGTCATGGGAACGCCCTGTTCTACGGCACTTCCCTGCCGGAACTGCACTTCCTTCGGCGGCAGCATACAAGCGCCGCAGTGAATGACAAGAGCATAGTCTGACAGATCACGGGGAAACTCCGTGCCGGATGTCCAGTGAAACTCCGGTTCGCACTTTGCGTGGGCTTTCACCCAGTTCGGGAGCTTGACAGTTCCGATATCATTGCACTGGCGATGGTGGGTGCATCCCTCGGAGATCAACACCTTGTCCCCATCCTTCAGGGAATCCAGAGCCGCTGCACCTCGCACGACGGTTTCCAGATCACCCTTGTATCTGGCGAAAAGGATGGAAAATGAGGTCAGCGGAATGCTGTCCGGTACGAGTTGTGACACTCTGCCGAATGCCTGGCTGTCAGTGATGACCATTCGCGGCGGCACCGCGAGCTTTTCAAGAGTTTCAGTCAGTTCTGTATCGCGGCAGCAAATGGGCATTGCGCCTGCTTCCAGAGCAGCGCGAATGATCTGCTGTTGGGGTAGAATCAGTCTCCCCTTCGGAGCAGATTCATCAATCGGAATCACCAGCACCAGCACATCGCCTGCAGTAATCAAGTCGGAGATGAGCGGTTTCTGCGGCGTCTCGGGGCGCACCTGTTTTGCAATCAGCTCCTTCAGCTCATCAATACCCTCCCCTGTTCTCGCGCTCACATAAATGTCACGGATGGAAACAGGAGCAGGTGCATCAAAGAGATCGGACTTGTTATATGCCGTAATATAGGGGATTTTGCGTTTCTGAAATTCAGCGATCAGCTGTTCGTCCTCCGGCATTTTTCCAGTCAATCCGTCAATGACAAGCACAGCAATATCTGTTTTTGCGAGGACGGCAAGGGATTTCTCCACACGCATTGCACCGAGATTCCCCTCGTCATCTATACCGGCGGTATCGACGATCATGACAGGGCCGAGGGGCAGCAGCTCCATCGCCTTGTAGACAGGGTCGGTGGTTGTGCCCTTCACATCGGATACGACCGAAAGGGACTGTCCGGTGACGGCGTTCACGACGCTGGATTTTCCTGCATTGCGCCTGCCGAAAAAGGCAATGTGGATGCGTTCGGAGGCGGGGGTGGTGTTGAGGCTCATGCTCATAGGGATTTCTCCTTTCTACGGCTCCTGCCAGAAGCCGCCCATATGGAAATTCTCATTGCCAAGCGGGATAGCGGTCAATCGGAACATCACGCATCCGTCCGGACAGACGATGGTTTTGGTATACTTGCCATCACCGCCGAGACTGCGCAGGTCGCCGCCGCTTCTGACCGCTTCCATTAGCGGATAGAGCATCATCATGGTTTTGCTGCAAATGCCGAAGCCCTCCGCATTCACGGGGCAGCCATAGGTGCAGCGGTATTTGTCGCCGATCTCCTCGCCGTTGCGGCAGTAATGCTCTGTATTGTTGCCTTGCAGAAAGCTCGTGACTTCTATCTGAAATTCGTATTCTTCGTTGTACCATTTATTCATATACTGTTTTCCTTTCCGGCTTTGGTGAATCTATGTATCAGGTAAATCCCCGCAGCCATAAGGATGCCTGTCACAAGAATTGCCGGAATGCTGTGCGTTTCGTCAAAAAACGGCAGCTGTCCATTGAGACTGACAGAGAAGTTGCCGGCGCAGTGCGTGATCATCGCTGCGCGTAGGGACTTGGTTCTGTAAAGAATCCATGAAAAGAGCAGTCCCCCCAGAAACGCGTAGATCATATTGACCGGACTTACATGGTACAGTCCGAACAACAGGCTTGACAGAACCGCAGCAGCGGGATAGGAAAGTTTTGTATGAAGTCGCCTGAGAAGGACGCCTCTGAAAAACATCTCTTCATAGATCGGTCCGATGATGCAGTCTGCGATAACGGAGAGCAGGAACGACAAATTGATGATTTTCTTCCAGTGAAAGCCGAGTGATTGGGACAGATCCCGATATGGATTATCCGATGGAAAGAGTTGTTCAATGACTGCATTGCCAAAGCAAGCTTCACTCATTCCGAGTACCAGAAGCACAGCAATCAGAGAAATCGAAAGCTTCTGTTTTTCAGCTGCATTCCCTTCTTTTATTAGGTAACGCTTCATATGGGAAAAACACAGGAATGTGATCACAGCGATTCCTATTATGATGTGGAACAATGGCAGCAGGCAATCTGCAAGGGTATACAATTCCCGTTCAGCAACAGCATTAAAAATGCTCTTGGAAACAGCACTGCAGATCCCCACAAAGACAACAAACAGAACAAAAATCCCTGTCGTTGAAACGATTACCTTACATTTTTCTTTCATGTCATTCCTCTTCCTTCATTTGCTGTCATTTAGAACCGGAAGTCACGGCTACCATCCGCAATCTTATCCAGTCTCTCCACCACAATGTCACGCACCTTGTCGCTCTTGACATTGGGCAGCTCCTTCTGAATCAATGCTTCGCCGATCGCCTTGGTTTCAGGGGAAGCATAGTCCTCGAGGTATTCCTTGAGGGTCATCAGGGCATTCGGATGGCAGCAGTTGATGATCTGACCGGACTTGCACAGACTCATGAAGCGGTCGCCCGTTCTGCCCTCG
>JAZQAA010000226.1:0-6733 GCA_045544975.1 Oscillospiraceae bacterium
TCAACAACTGAATACTTACCGCTTCCCTTAGGAATGACATACAGCTCCATAACTTATCCCTCCAATTCGTTACATAAAATATCCATACCAGCGCTCAGCTCATCCATTGTAATGGTGAGTGGCGGCAGTAATCTTACACGATCCTTAGCGGTCAGTACCATAAGCCCGTTTGCAAGACAGCTTTGCAATACATCGGGGGCTTTCTTTGTCTTTAATGCAATACCGACCATCATACCAAGACCGGTCACTTCCTCAATTTCTGCGATTCCGGCAAGGCGTTCTCTGATGTAATTCCCCTTTTGAGCGATCTCTTCCATCATTCCAGGGCGCGTAAAGATTTCCATCACCTTTACTGCACCTGCACATACAACAGGATTTCCGCCGAAGGTTGTACCATGGGTTCCCTTTGTCAATGTGTCAGCGCACTTTTCAGAAGCAAGGCAAGCACCAATCGGCAGACCTGCGCCAAGTCCCTTCGCAAGCGTTGTAATATCCGCGCGGCATCCGAAATGTTCACCGGCAAGCAGCTTTCCGGTTCTGCCGATACCGGTCTGTACTTCGTCAGCAATCATGAGAATATCCTTCTCATCGCAAACTCTGCGGATTTCGTCTACAAACGGCTGCTGCAGTGCCTTGACACCACCCTCACCCTGGACATATTCCACCATGATGGCACAGACTGTATCATCGAGCTTTTCATGGAGATCCTCGATATTATTGGCTTCCACATAACGGAAACCCTCAACAAACGGGAAGAAGTGATCGTGGAAAACCTCCTGTCCGGTCGCAGTCAGTGTACAGAGGGTTCTTCCATGGAAAGAGTTCACGAGTGTAATAATGGTATGTCTGCCCTTTCCATATTTGTCATGGCTGTACTTTCTTGCCATTTTGATTGCGCATTCATTGGCTTCTGCGCCGCTGTTGCCAAAGAAAACCTTCTTGTAACCGGTTGCCTGGCAGAGTTTTTCAGCAAGCTCAGCCTGCGGCTTATGATAGAACAGATTGGAGGTGTGCTGCATTTTATGGATCTGTGTGCAGACCGCATCCACCCATTCGTCGTTGGCAAAGCCCAGCGAGGTTGTTCCGATACCGCTTCCGAAATCAATGTACTTTTTTCCGGTTTCATCATGATAGAGTGCACCGTTTCCGTGATCAAGTACAACTTCACTGCGGCCATAGGTAGACATAATATGGGAGTTTGTTTGTTCTATGATGTTCATTATGTACCATCTCCTACTTTAATGATATTGCACACGCAGAACTGCATATGCAAATAGTATCCCCACGCCCATGAGCAAAAAGATATTTCGGCACCATTCCTGACGAGCGGTATGACAAATTTGAAACAGTCCCGGATTCTCTTTTTGATAGCAAATTCTGATGATATCCCCTTTATGATAACGATACTGCCATTCCGGCACATAGTGACGGAATGTCGCCGTCTGTTCCCCCTGTTCTGTCATATATGTTACTCGCGGCGCGTACAGTTCTACTTCTGTACGGCTGCGATACTGCACCTGTCGGACTGCATCCACAACGGTGGCATCCGTGAAAACAGGATGACGAATCCCCCTGGATTTGCTGCAGTTAACCAATGCCGCTGCTGCAAAACACAGCAGCGAAGCAGCAATGGGGATCATTTCAATCCAGAACATCATATAAACTGTGTTCCAATGCCTTCATTGGAAAGAATCTCGATCAGGATGGAATGCGGTACTCTGCCGTCAATAATAACGGTTTTCTGAACGCCGCGACGAATTGCCTCAACGCAGCAGTCGATCTTCGGGATCATGCCGCCGGAAATGATGCCCTGTCGTTTCAGGGAAGGCACTTCGCTGACATTGACCTCGGGGATCAGCGTGGAAGGATCGTCCTTATCGCGCAGAAGCCCTGCAATATCCGTCAGGAGAATCAGATTCTCCGCACCGAGTTCCGCTGCAATTCTTGCTGCAGCGGTATCGGCATTGACATTGTAAGCCTGACCGTTTTCGTCGCACGCAACAGTTGCAATAACGGGAATCACATCGTTCTCCAGTGCATCCAAGATGGGCTTGGTATTGACCTGTACTACATTGCCGACAAAGCCGAGATCCTCGCCATTGGCACCAAATGCCTTCTCAGCCATAAGCATTTGCTCATCAAGTCCGCAAAGACCAATGGCATTGCCGTTTTTCTGACCAAGCAGTGTCACAAGGTCTTTATTTACCTTGCCTGCCAGCACCATTTTGACAACATCCACTGTTGCTTCGTCCGTATAGCGCAGACCGCTGATAAACTTACTCTTCATATTCAGGCGGCGGAGCATATCATTGATCTCAGGACCGCCTCCATGAACAAGCACAACCTTGATTCCAACGAGATGCAGCAGAACGATATCACTCATCACTGCCTGCTTGAGAACCTCGTTGGTCATTGCATTGCCGCCGTATTTTACAACTACGACTTTATTATTGTATTTCTGGATGTAAGGAAGGGCATCGTTGAGCACCCGTGCGCGTACATCATTGGAAATCATTTCACTCATGGTTCTGTCTCCTCACTGTCAGCTTCTGTAGTCGCCGTTGATTCTGACATAATCATAGGTCAGATCGCAGCCCCATGCAACTGCGGATCCACCGCCGTCGCCAATGGAAACGATGACTTCAATTTCCTCTTCACCAAGGATGACCTTTGCGATATCCTCGGAGAAATCAAGTCCTGCGCCATCCTTGCAGACTTCAATGCTGCCCTTTGCGGATGCAAGCGTCACATTCACCTTTGTAATATCAAATTCCGCAGGCGCATAGCCAACAGCACAGAGAATTCTGCCCCAGTTTGCATCTTCGCCGAAAATAGCTGCCTTGAACAGGCTGGAGGTAATAACGGACTTTGCAACAATTTCTGCAGTTCTGTCATCCACTGCACCTGTGCAAACGCATTCAATGAGCTTGGTTGCACCCTCGCCGTCACGAGCCATCATTCTTGCAAGGTTCATGAGCACGGCATAGAGCGCGTCCTTGAAGTTCTCATAGTCCTCATTTTCCTTTGTAATTGCGATATTTTCTGCCATTCCGTTTGCCAGTACACAAACCATGTCATTGGTGGAAGTATCGCCGTCCACGCTGACACGGTTGAGTGTCAGGAAGACCACCTCGCGGAGCGCTTCCTGCAGAAGTGCTGCATCAATGGCGCAGTCCGTTGTCAGGAAAGTAAGGGTCGTTGCCATATTCGGGTGAATCATGCCGCTGCCCTTGAGCATACCGCCGAGCGTACAGGTTTTGCCGCCTGCTGTGAACTGCACAGCCACTTCCTTCGGACGGGTATCCGTGGTCATGATGGCTTCAACAGCGGATGCATTGCCTTCATGGGACAGGGACTTTGCAAGTCCGGGAATGCCAGCAGCAATCGGTTCAATCGGAAGGGGCTGACCGATTACACCAGTGGAGGCAACAATAATATCCTCATCACACAGACCGAGCGCTTCAGCAGTCAATGCACACATCTTTTCTGCCTTCTCTACGCCGTCCGCATTGCAGGTATTGGCATTGACAGAATTGACAATGACTGCCTGTGCCATGCCATCCTTCAGATGTCTTCTGGTGACGGCAATGGGCGCTCCCTGCACCTTATTAGTCGTGTACATCGCTGCAGCAGAGCACGGCTTTTCCGCATAGATCATGGCAAGGTCATTTTTCTTTTTTCCCTCTTCCGGCAGATTTGCCTGCATAGTCGGATCCTCCGGCTTTTCTGCAAGTGCCTTGCGGGAAATACCACAGTGCACGCCGCCGGCAAGGAAGCCCTTGGCAGCGCAGACACCGCCGCCCACAAATGTCATATTCTTAAATTCTTTGATTTTCAAAGCTAACACCTCAATTAGATTTTGGAATCTGCATTATAAAAGTCCCTTTGTTTCGTCAGTACCCATCATAATATTCAGGCACTGCACGGCCGCACCGGATGCACCCTTGCCAAGATTGTCAAGTCTTGCACAGAGCAGGATCTGCTCATCATTGCCGAAGGTGAAAATCTCCAGCTTGTTCTTGCCGCTCAGTGTATTGGACGCAAGGAAGAATGCCTTCTGATCAGCCTCATCCATCAGGGGATTGACTTCCACAAGCTTTGCATCCTGATAGTGCTGCATGAACATTTCGTTCACCTGTGCGAGTGTAATTTTTTTGTCCAGCATTCTGGTCTGAATCGGAACGGAAACGACCATACCGCTGTAATAATCACAAATAATGGGATTGAACATGGGAGCATGGGTCAATCCGGAAAATAACTGCATCTCCGGCAGGTGTTTATGCTGCTGGGAGAGTGCATACTGACGAGGACTGCCGAATTCATAGGGCTTCTCGTCGGATTCATACTGTGCAATGGCATTTTTGCCGGCACCGCTGTAGCCGGATGTCGCATAGGCGAACACAGGGAAATCTGCCGGAAGCAGTCCGCTGTGTACCATCGGATACAGCATGGAAATGAAACCGCTCGCATAGCAGCCAGGAACCGCAGTTCTGGAAGAACCTGCAAGCTTCTCACGGAATTCCTTGGAAAGCTCCGGAAAACCATATGCCCATGCCGGATTAGTTCTGTGTGCTGTGGAAGCATCGAGGATCCGGGTATTCTCCCCTGCCAGCGTCACAGCCTCTCTTGCTGCGTCATCGGGCAGACAAAGGAAGGTAAAATCGGATTCCGCCATGATCTCTGCACGTTTCTGTGCATTACGGCGATCCTCCTCAGCGATCTTCAGCAGTGTGATATCCTCACGATTCTGCAGACGATCCACAATTTTCAGACCGGTTGTACCTGCCTGACCATCAATATATACTTTTACGGACATGATTCGTCCTCCTTACTATTCACATTCTGCCGCATTCCGGAATGTTCCCAAGGACATTTCCAAAGACTGTAGCCGCAGCTGCAGACAAGACAGAAAATTCCCCAGACAATGGACACGGCATAGCTGTTGATGAATTCGCCGATCAGAAAGAATTCCACCACTGCCCAATCCAGAACCGTCATCGCGGATAATGCGAGAATGAACTTTACTGCGCGTTTGTTCATGATACATTTGTCAGACGAGCACGCAGTGCTTCAAGCTGCTTAGCCACTGCCTTCGGAGAAGGTCCGCCTTCAGAAGAGCGTTCCTTCACACAGGTATCAAGGCTGATTGCAGTATACACATCCTCTGTAAAGAGGTCGGTCATTTTCTGGTATTCTGCAAGGGGCAGGGTCTCAAGTGTCAGCTCCTGCTCAATACACTGTGCAACGAGGGTGCCCGTAATCTTATACGCATCGCGGAAGGGCATTCCCTTCTTCACGAGGTAATCGGCGCAGTCGGTTGCATTGATAAAGCCCTTGGCTGCTGCCTTTCTCATGTTATCCTTGAGAACGCGCATAGTTGCAAGCATGGGAATAAAGGTCTTGACGCAGAGCTTCACATTGTCGATGGCATCGAAAATAGCTTCCTTGTCCTCCTGCATATCCTTATTATAGGCAAGGGGAAGACCCTTGAGCATGGAGAGGAGCGTCATCAGATCACCGACCACTCTTCCGGTCTTGCCGCGAATCAGCTCAGTTACATCGGGATTCTTCTTCTGGGGCATAATGGAGGAGCCAGTTGCATAGGCATCATCCAGTTCAATGAACTTGAATTCCCAGGAACACCACATAATAATCTCTTCGGAGAATCGGGAGAGATGGGTCATCAGAAGGGACAGTGCGCAGCAAAGCTCTACACAGAAATCACGGTCGGAAACGCCGTCGAGGCTGTTTGCCACAGGACGGTCGAAGCCGAGCAGCTGTGCTGTCTGCTGACGGTTGATGGGATAGGTCGTACCTGCCAGTGCGCCGCTGCCGAGGGGGCATTCGTTCATGCGCTTTGCAGTATCGTCAAGGCGTTCCAGATCACGGGCAAGCATCTGTGCATAAGCAAGCAGATGATGCGCAAAGGTAATGGGCTGCGCTCTCTGGAGATGCGTATAGCCGGGCATAATTGTTTCGGTATGCTTCTCTGCCATGTTGCAGAGCGTTTCCGCGAGCTCCATCACAAGTGCCTTGATTTCTGTGATTTCATCACGAAGATACAGACGGATGTCGAGAGCAACCTGATCATTTCTGGAGCGCGCTGTATGCAGGCGTTTGCCCGTGCTACCCAGACGCTTTGTCAGTTCTGCTTCCACAAACATATGGATATCCTCCGCATTCGGGTCAAACATCAGTCTGCCCTCCTGCAGATCCGCAAGAATCTCCCGCAATCCCTGAATGATTGCTTCGCTTTCAGACTTTTCAATTACACCGCAGTCACCGAGCATTGTTGCGTGCGCAATGCTTCCGCGGATATCCTGTTCATACATCCGGGCATCAAATGCAATTGAAGAGTTAAAAGCGTTGACAGTTTCGTCCACTTCTTTTGAAAATCTACCAGCCCAAAGTGCCATGTGTTTCCCTCCGGTTTTTGAAACAGAAACGCCGGGGACCGCGAGAGCCCCCGTGTTTCAGTGCATTTTCAGTTGTTATCCTTAGTTCTTTTCTGCACGCTTCTTATCGAGCTGTGCCTTTACCTTGATCGGCAGACCGAACAGGTTAATGAAGCCTGCGCTGTCCTTCTGATCATATACTTCATCAGCATCGAATGTAGCAACCTCTTCATCATACAGAGTATAGGGAGAAGTTACACCAGCGTTGATGATATTACCCTTGTAGAGCTTCAGGCGAACATCGCCGGTAACAGTCTTCAAGTCGGATCGTAGCCATG
>JAZQAA010000227.1:0-6029 GCA_045544975.1 Oscillospiraceae bacterium
CACTCGGTGGTTCGAATCCACCTATCCCAACCATGCACGGAGTTTGTACTGACAATGTACAGAAACCGGAAATGTGAATACTCCGCCGGATGTTCCCATCCGGCGGAGTTTTTTCAAGCAGAAAGATCATGAAGCGGATAGCTGATATAATCAAAATAAATCTGCATGCATTTTTCAAGCCGCGCTTTTCCGCGGTGCAGCGTGCGGCAGACGGTCGAACGGTCAACGCCAAGAATATCGGCGATTTCCTGCAGCTTTCGCCTGTCGAAATAGTACATTCCGACAACCAGCCGCTGACGCTCGGTAAGGTCGTATTCCAGTGCGTTGTGCAGTGCCCGCTGTGCAATGAGCATATGCTCGCTGTTGCAGCCGCGGCCGCTGTTCAGCCTGCGCAGAAACTTGGCACTGAGTTCAAAATCGCTCATCATTACTTTTTGCATATGGAATCCTCCTGCTCGGACGGTTTCAGATGCTGCTGCATACTTACAATCGAGTGCAGCATATCAATTCGCTCTGCGTTCAGAAGATCACGCCGCAGCATGAGCTTGTCGCGTTCCTTCGTCGCAAGCCGTTTTCCGTTTGCAAGCTGCTTGTCCAGCTCGTGAATCCGCTCTGACAGCAGTACTCTACCCCTTTTGTACTCTCTGATCATGGTCTGCATCCAATCGCCTCCCTAAATGATTGCGAACAAATGTTCTTGTTTTGTGTGAAAGAAAAGAACATTGTTCTGACCGGCGGCAAGAGAGAACAAATGTTCTATTTCTATTCTACACCAAAAATGATGATTTGTCAAGGGGGAATTTCAAAATGAATCCGATGCATCTGACTGCATTTCTTGAAAAATATCGAAGCGAAGGCAAAATCCGCGCACATATGCCCGGGCATAAGGGGGTTGCTCCCGCCGGTGCAAAAAATATGGAAAATGCCTATTCATGGGATATTACCGAAATTGACGGTGCCGACAGCCTGTTCGAAGCAAGCGGCATTCTGCAAAAAGCAGAACAGCAGACCGCGCAGTGCTACGGAAGCGGAAGCTGCTGCTGGAGTGCCGGCGGCTCCACGCTCTGCATTCAGGCGATGCTGGCAAGGATGCGCAGTGAGAACAGAACAGTCGTTGCGGCGCGAACCGTCCACCGCGCCTTCCTCAATGCGGCGGTGCTGCTCGGACTTGAAGTGGAATGGGTGTTCCCGAGGAGGGGCGGCATCCTCTCCGGCGATTATGCGCCGGAGGACTTCCAAGCGCGGCTTTCTGCACTGCAGGCTGCCGGACAGCCTGCCTGCGTGTATGTGACAAGCCCCGATTATCTTGGAAATCTGCAGGATATTGCTGCGCTGTCGGCGATCTGCCGCGCATTTGATGCGCCCCTTCTCGTGGACAATGCCCATGGCGCACACCTTGCCTTTCTGGAACAGAATCTTCACCCGATGGCGCTCGGCGCGGATTACTGCTGCGATTCTGCGCATAAAATGCTCCCTGCACTGACGGGCGGCGCGTGGCTGCACTGCCGCGAAGCAGGACAGGAAATGCGCATGAAGCAGTCTATGCAGCTCTTCGGTTCCACAAGCCCTTCCTATCTGATTCTGCAGTCATTGGAATGCTGCACAGCCTTCCTGCAGGGGGAGGGCGCGGCGGCAATCCGTCGCGCTGCGCGGATGGGAATGGAGATCCGGCAGGAATTCGCCGGAAAATACGATTTCACAGGGGATGATCCTCTGCATCTGACCATCCGTGCCGCCGGCAATGACCTCGCCGATCAGCTGCGCGCGCATGGCGTGGAATGCGAGCATTCCGACGAGAGCCATATTGTGCTGCTTCTGTCGCCCTCCATGACGCAGGAGGATGCAAGGGGACTTGCCGATGCGCTTCAGGCCTGCAGTCCGCTGCCGTCCGTTCCGGTGCCGGTGCTGCCGGCGCCGATGGAGTGTGTCTGCGATATGAGAACCGCTGCGCTTTCGCCATCGGAGGTGATTCCGACTGCGCAGGCAGAGGGCAGAATTTGCGCGGCAGTGCAGGTACCCTGTCCGCCGGCAGTGCCGATTGCCGTATCCGGAGAACGCCTGACCGCCCCGTGGCTGCGCCTGATGGAGTACTATGGACTACGGACAGTTTCTGTTCTGCAAATGTGACAAAAATAAGCTGGCATTACTATAAAAAATGACCAAAAATCGAAAGCCAAATTTATGGAATTTTTCAATAGACTTTTGATGCGCGGTATGGTATAATGATTATAAGCATTGGTGGGTTTACCTGCCATAATACTGCGCAAAACCGCAGTGTGCTGCATAGATTCACAGAATAAAAGGAGAAGATTACTATGAAGATGAAGAATATGATCGCAGTTCTTTCCGCAACCGCAATCGCAGCTGTAGGTATGTCCGCTATGACATTCTCTGCAAACGCAGCTGATGAGATCGCACAGGCATATCTGGTGGGCAGCTTCGGCACAGAGTCCAACTGGAATGCAGGCGAGAATGCTGGTGTTAATGTTGTTTCCGTTACCGGTGATGCACAGTATGAGTGCACATGGGAGCTCGCAGAGGCTACCGTTACAGGCGACAGCTTCTTTATTACCGTTGTGATTACCCCCACTGTTGCTGACGCATTCACAACAGACTCCTATCCGGATCTGAATGTAACACTGGATGAGGTATGGGTTGACGGCGCACAGCTGTCCGGCTATGATGCAAGCGCAGCTGTTGATATGGCATACTATGAGAAGGATCCTGGTGTAACCAGAGTTTACATCCGCGGTGACTGGGCAAACAATGAAACTAAGATCATCGCTGACAACACAACTATCGAGTCCGATATCAAGGTTGTATTCTCCATCTCCGGTACCGGCGCTGAGGGCGAGTCCAATGTAACAGAGGAAGAGTCCACTCCTGATGCTGAGTCCAGCACAGTTGAGGAAGAGTCCTCTGCAGCTGATACAGAGTCCAAGGAAGAGTCCAGCAAGACTGAAGAATCCAGCAAGGCTGAAGAGTCCAGCAAGAAGGATTCCTCTTCTACATCCAGCACAACAACCACCACCAACACCAACACTGGTGATGCAGGCGTTGCAGCACTCGTAGCTGCAGTAGCAGTTGCAGGTGCAGCAGTTGTTGTAACTTCCAAGAAGAACAAGTAATTTGCATTAGACTGCAATAAAAATGCCCTCTTCATCCAAGGGGGCATTTTTTATCAGAAACCTATTTGGATTGTGAGGTAAGACCAATGAAAATTCAGAAAGCACTGCTCCCCCTGCTCATTGCAGCAATGTGTATGACGGGCTGCAATCAGAAGACCGATAATGAGGATTCCGTGCAGGATACCACAGGGGCTTCCAGCGTTGCCGAAGTGACGGAGGGTGAAACCGAAGAGGAGGTTCCCCCGACGAACGCGGCATTCCCCGATGCGGACCCCAACTCCGTGACATTTGAGGACGGCAACTGTGCGTTTGTCAGTGTTGTGACAGATGATGATTTCAGCGCAGAGGGCACCCTTTCCGTTGAGAAGCTCGAGAACAATTATATGCTCAAGTTCACGGATACATCCACCACACCGGAGAATTATGCCGATATGGTGCAGAAGCTGAAGATTGATGTCCTGCAGCTGCTCACACCGGATCAGATTGCATCCGTTCACAAAATCGGCTTTGATATCTATGCAGAGGCAACGGATGATATCTATGTCAACGAGGACGGCGTGAATACCTTCGCTCCCGGCTGGATCGGCGGCGGCGGCGGAACGACCGCAGCGGACGGCGAATGGTACGGCTTTGCAGATTTCTCTGCATATGGAGTCAATGAATATGTACTGCAGCGCTCCGACGCTTACCGCGTGGAATTCACATTCCTGCTGGCATCCGCAGGCAAGAAGTGGGATTCTTCCATGGAAGAATGCTATGTCCAGATTATGCGTTGGGGCATGGGCAATATTTCCAACCTGTACATCGACAATATCACCTTCTATGACGAGGAAGGCAACTCCATTCCGCTGACACCTTCCGCACCGGCAGAGGGCGCAGAGGATGAGACAGCAGCAGAGGAAACCGAAGCAGAGACTGCAGCTGAGTAAGAAAGAACCAATACGGGAGCGAAATGCTCCCGTATTTTTGTACGATTCGATTGTTGACAATCGATAGAAAATGTGCTACAATAAGTGATGTAAAAATTTTTATATTTGGGAGGATGTTAGTGATGAAAATGTTTAAGAAGATCGCTGCAGTTGCCGTTGTAGCAGCAATGGGTGTTTCCGTTGCAGGCTGCGGTATGGCTGCAGAAACCTACACAAAGTATGTCAAGGCAGTTCTGGACAGCAGCTATAAGAACGAGCACACAGAGTATCTCAACCAGGTGGATACCACCAAGGAAGAGGCTGAGGCTGTTTATGAAGAAGGCGTTGAGCTGATGGCTGAGGCGCTGTATACTTACTACGGCGTGGAGACAAGCTATGTTTCTGACGAGGTTCTGGACGGCTATGTGGATCTGGCTGCAGATATGTACAGCAAGCTCAAGTACACTGTGAATGAAGCAGTGAAGGTGGATGACAAGTACGAAGTTACCATTGTAATTGAGCCGATCGATTTCTGGGAGAAGTCCGAGGATCCGACTTATGACTTCATTTTCGAGTACTGGGAGAATGTGGATGATTCCCTGACACTTGAGGAGCAGGAGCAGGGCTATGCTGAAGAGCTGCTCGAACTGCTGCAGGGCTATGTGGACAACATGGGCTACAAGGCAGCTGAGAATGTTGTTGTAGAGATCATCTTTGATTCCGATGGACTGTACGGCGTTTCCGAGGACGACTGGTATACAGTTGAGGAAAAGCTGCTCGACCTCGCTTATCTGACTGTTGAATAAGCGGTACATACTAATACAAGCAAAGCCCCCCCCGGCTCAGCCGGAGGTTGCTTTTTGCAGAAAAAAGAAAAAAGGCGAATTCCAAAGAACTCGCCCAAAAAAATAATAAGGATGTAGGATTTATGATAGTTCTATTATAGCATCCCCATCACAAAATGTCAAGATTTTTATACAAAGTTCGTATATTTCTACAAACTATTGGCATCGTTTTAGCTATATTGCACAATTACCGATCTTCAAGCTTTCGAAGCTCGCGCTCTTCCTTGGTCTGGCGATTTTTGCCCTCGCGGAGAATTTCCACCTCGCTGCGGTTCACAGAATAGGGGACATCGTCCTCCTTTTCCGGCTTGATGCGGAGCATTCCGGTGATGAGGTTGGCGTCCTCCACACGCCCCTTGCCATTCGGGGTCTTGACGATGGAACCAATGCGGGGGGTGATTTTCTGCAGATCCTCATACACCGCCTGCTCGTGCTTGAGACAGCACATCAGTCTGCCGCAGGTGCCAGAGATTTTGGTGGGATTGAGGGAAAGCCCCTGCTCCTTTGCCATCTTAATGGAAACCGGCTGGAAGTCACCGAGATAGCCGCGGCAGCAGAATTCTCTTCCGCAGACGCCCAGTCCGCCGAACATTTTCGCTTCATCGCGCACGCCGATCTGGCGCAGCTCAATTCTGGTACGGAACACGGATGCCAGATCCTTGACCAGTTCACGGAAATCCACGCGGGACTCCGCTGTGAAATAGAACAGCAGCTTGCTGTTATCGAAGGTGCAGGTGACATCAACGAGCTTCATGCTCAGTCCGCGCGCAGCGATTTTTTCCTCGCAGATCTCAAACGCGCGCTTTTCCTTCTGACGATTCTGTTCCTGCGCCTTGAAATCCTCCGACGTCATCACCCTGACAACGGGCTTGAGCGGGGAAACAATATTTTCATCCGGAATACTGCGGTTTGCGATGGTGACAATGCCGCATTCCTGACCGCGAGCTGTTTCGACAACAACCTGTTCTCCAACGGGAAGCTGCAGATTGCCCGGCGCAAAATAATAAACCTTTCCGGAGTTCTGAAAACGCACTCCAACAATTTCAATCATATTTGATCCTTTCTGGCAGCCGATGGCTGCGTCTTATCGTAACTCTTAATGGGGGCAACTGCGTTGCTTACCCCACCCCCTCCCCCCTCCCGAAGGG
>JAZQAA010000228.1:0-4789 GCA_045544975.1 Oscillospiraceae bacterium
GTGTTGCTTCGCAGCCATGAATTGTCACATTGCTCTTATCAAACTCAGCTTTTACAGCCGGCAGGAAATCCGGTGCAATGTCCTTATGTACCAGCAGGGTTTCAATGGCATTGCAGACGGACGGGCGCTGGGTCTTTGCATTGTTCGCAATTGCAACCGCCATAGCAAGATCGGCAGAAGCGTCCACGAAGACATGACAGTTGCCGGCGCCTGTTTCGATCACCGGAACCGTCGCCTGCTTGACAACAGCCTGAATCAGTCCTGCACCGCCTCTGGGAATGAGGACATCAAGATAGCCATTAAGACGCATCATCTCAGCTGCGGTCTCGCGGTCCGTCTTTTCTACGAGCTGTACAAGGTCGCCGGGCAGTCCGACGCTTTCAAGTGCTTCACGCATCACGGAAACGAGGCAGGTATTGGAATGGATGGCTTCCTTGCCGCCGCGCAGAATCACGGCGTTGCCTGCCTTCAGGCAGAGAACAGCAGCATCCACAGTTACATTCGGACGAGATTCAAAGATGATGCCGATGACACCGAGCGGCACGCGAACCTGACGGACTCTCAGGCCATTCGGGCGAATCCAGCCGCGATCCTCCGTACCAATCGGATCCTCAAGCGCAATCAGCTTGCAGACTGCATTTGCGATTGCTTCAATTCGCGCATTGTCAAGGCGGAGACGATCCTGCATGGCAGCGGACATATTGTTCTGCACGGCAGCCTCCAGATCCTTTGCATTTTCGTTCATAATGCGATCCTTATTGGCAAGAAGCGCATCAGAAATCGCAGTCAATGCTTGATTCTTCAGAACGGTACCTGCCTTCGCAGCAGCAGGCGCTGCTGCCTTTGCACGCATACCGAGTTGTTCCATGTAATTCATCCCTGATTCCTCCCCTTAATTCTTATTTGCCGGAAACAGCGTTCCGAGATCCTCACCATCAAAAAGGCGGTACAGATCCTCGGGGTTTTTGCCGTTCATAATAATCATATCCACACCTGCGGCAGTTGCAATCTTTGCCGCATTGATTTTCGTTACCATGCCGCCGGAGCCAAGACTGCTGCCTGCGCCGCCGGCAATTTCCTCAATATGCTGATCAATGCATTCCACAACAGGAATGATCTTGGCATTGCTGTTGTGGTGCGGATCCTCAGAATAGAGTCCGTCAATATCCGACAGAATGATCAGCACCTCCGCACCGGCAATGGAAGCTACCACAGCAGACAGGGAATCATTTTCACCGATCTCCAGCTCCAGCTCATCAATCGCAACGGTATCATTCTCATTCACAATCGGAATCACGCCCATTGCTGCAAGCTCATCAATGGCATTGCGGACATTATCCACACGGTCGGGCGTGCTGATGATTGTCTTTGTTAAAAGAATCTGCGCAACTGTAACACTGTACTTCGAGAACATCTCGTCATAAATATGCATCAGCTCGCACTGTCCAACTGCAGCAGCAGCCTGTTTGCCGGGCGTTGTTTTCGGGCGTTCTCTGAGATTGAGCTTTCCAACGCCAAGACCGACAGCACCGGAAGAAACCAGAATCAGCTCATGGCCTGCATTCTGGAGGTCTGCCAGCACGCGCACCAGATTGTTCATGCGGCGGATATTGAGTTTTCCTGTTTTATGGGCAAGCGTGGAGGTTCCAAGCTTGATGACAATTCTCTTTTTTTCTTTCAGATTGATCATAAATCCTATCCTCTCGATATCAGTTCACTTGATTTTTCGGGGTTCCGTTCAAAAACGCCTCCAGATTCTCAGCGACAATTCTGACGAGGCGTTGTCTGGTTTCCAGCGGAGACCAGGCGATATGCGGTGTAATAATACAATTTTTCGCATTCTTCAGCGGTGTGTCCGGAGACATCGGCTCAAGCTGAAGCACATCAAGACCTGCACCGGCAATTCTGCCGGAATTGAGGGCATCTGCAAGCTCCTGCTCAGCAACAATGCCGCCTCGCGCAGTATTGATCAGGTACGCAGAAGGTTTCATCCACTCAAGTGTCTCGCGGCGAATCAGATTGGCTGTCTGTTCCGTCAGAGGGCAATGGATGGACAGTACATCCGCACTCCGGAAGGCTTCCTCCATGGAAACCACGGGGTATGGGCAATTCTTCGGAATTGTTCGTGTAGAAACAATGACCTTCATGCCGAGGGCATCTGCGACCTTGGCAACGCCTTTTCCAATGCTTCCATAGCCAATGACTGCAAATGTTTTTCCATGCAGCTCATGGACGGGATGCGGAAAATAGGAAAAGGTTGTGCTCTTCTCCCACTCACCGTTTTTCACGGAGGCATCATATGCTGGAAGGTTGGATGCCAGTGCAAGGAGCAGCGCAAAGGTATGCTGCACCACTGCCTGTGTGGAATATTCCCCTGCGTTGCTGACGACAATTCCGCGCTCTGTCGCGGCAGGGAGATCAATATTGTTATAGCCTGTGGCAAAAAGACCGATATAATGGAGATTCGGACATTCTGCAATGACCTCCGCAGTAATCGGCGTCTTGTTGCAGAGCACAATCTCTGCATCACCGATCTTCTTTGCTGCTTCCTCCGGAAGTGTGGGGCCGCAGCAGATAACTTCGCCGTATTTAGCAAAGACAGAAAAGCCTACATCGTCCGCAGAAACGGTATCCCAGTCAGGGATGACGATCTTCATTCAGCAGTCTCCTCCTCTTCCGGAAGTTCTTCAGAAACTTCTGTTCCCTCCTCCGGTACTGCATTCTGTTCAGCATCGGATGCTGTTTCCTCAGTCTCTGTTTCTTCGGGAGCGGGAATCTCCTCAGTAGGAGCAGGATCCTTGTCAATCGTTTTGGAAAGCACCAGGGCTGCAATCAAAGCCAGCGCATCAATCGCACCTACTGCATAGAACAGTGTCATATTATCCTCTGCAAGATAGGGCAGCAGAGAAAGCGGAATCGCAATTGCAAGAACCAGATGGTATTTCTTACGAAAGCGAAGATACTGCAGTCCAAAAACGATGAGTGACACCAGCGCAAATGCAATGTGAATTCCGATTTCTATCGGAAACAGTGAATTTTCCATATTGATAGCTCCTTATTTTTCAATGATTATCGTGCAAAAACACTTAATGTATATTATACCATATTCTGTCACTGATTGCAAGTGAAAAATGAAAGTTTTCCGCTGAAAACACAAAAATTCCCTCACGGAAGCCGCAAGGGAAAATTGTATACGGTTATCTTTTTCCTCTGAGTGTTCCCGCATTATGTACAAGGAGCGCTTCAAGGTTTTCCATGGCATTGGCATCGGGTGTATGCTCTCCATAACGGACAAGATAGTATGCCTGTGTGACTGTACTGCTCATTGTGGGGTCATCGTAGGATTCCGCCTTTTGGCAGATTTCATCGGGTGTATCCGATGGGACAAGATCGGCACCACGCAGCATCAGAGCAGAAATCCACAGACCATAACCCAATCGAAAGCGTTCCTTCCCATCACTGGATTTCCAGAATTGACGGTATTGTCTTTTCCAGCTTTTCACAGGATTCTCTTTGCGATTTTCAGAAGCTGAAGCAGCTGGAATGGATTCAATATAGTCCGCATATTCCTGAATACCGGCTTCCATGGTTATAATTTCCTGTTCTCCATGGAACAAACAGCGAACATATTGTACTGCAGTGCGGAAAATCCGGCTCAGCCATGCTGCAATACGATGGCGCATCCGGAACACAAGCACAAGGATCAGAATCAGCCAGAACAGCTCCAGTATCGCCATGATCCATGCATCGCTCTGTGCCTCTCCCTGTACAGGCTGCATTGCCTGTTCTCCTTGATAAACCTCGCTCTCGGTTCCGGTTAATGTGCTGAGCCATCGGAAAAAGGAAAGCACCATTTTTCCGAGCATCCGAAGTCCCGAGCGGACAAACTGCACTGCATATCTGCCAAAGAGCAAGGGAAGCAATCCGATTGCAGCATAGGCGGCATAAAGCCGCGCATTATGCCCTGCAGCAGTAGCGCTCGTCTGTGAAGGAGAAGCAGCGACAAGAGAAGTCATACAACGAAGACAACCATAAGCAACCGAAAACAGAAGCATAGAAATACAGCATTCCTGTAATGAATCCTCACTCCGGATGGATGTATAGAGCAGCACAAGAAAATGGAGTGCTGCAAGTATCAGGAAGGTTCCGCTGCCAACGAGCTGCTGAAGAAGAATGTTTCTGTGCTTCCACACCGTAAAGCATACGAAAGATGCGCAGATGCCAAACAGCACTGCTGCACGCCGTTCCATGAAAGGCACAAGGGACAACAAAACCACAGTGCCTAAAAGAAGACTTCCGGCTGTCGCTGCGGCCATTCCAAGAATTCGGGAGCGATGTTCGAAACGGTAAACAAGATACCCAAGCAATCGGGAAAAGAGCACAGCAGCAGCAGACACCAAGGTCAGCTGCCATGCCATCCCATTGGGCAGGCGGAACACGCTGATCATAAGCAAAAAAAGCGGATAGCAGCCCATCACTATAGCAAGGAAAGCAAAATTCTTGAGACGATTATCCATTCTGCACCTCCTCACATACGCGGATACAGGGAATTCCCTGTGAATCACAGCTTGAAGTGAGAAAAACAACGGAATCCGGAAAACGACATTTGAGCCGATGCACATCCTCAGAAATGTAGGGAGTCACAATGATCAGCGCAGCATTGCTCAGAGGGGGTACGCAGTGATCAAGCGTGTCGAGCGGTTCCGTTTCCAGTGCAGCAAGCGCGCGGAGCAGGGTTTCATAATGCTGCATACTGCAGGAGACGGCAGCAGAGTACATTTCTCCATGC
>JAZQAA010000229.1:0-19064 GCA_045544975.1 Oscillospiraceae bacterium
CACAGAACGACATGGCTACGATCCGACTTCCTCAATCTCGGCGCGGTGACACTGACGGAAAATTCCCTTCAGCTTGGGTTCCTGATTCGCAGCAATTCACAGACGGGCAAGCAGGAGGTGCTCGATGTCCTCTCTGCGTCCTTCGGGGAAATCCCTGTAACAATGACAACTGCCGCGGATTATCCGGCATGGGAATTCCGTGAAAATTCTCCGCTTCGGGAGCGGATGACAGCGGTATTCCGTGAATGCTATGGCAGGGATCCGGAGGTTATACAGATCCATGCCGGACTGGAATGCGGTATTCTTTCTAAGAAACTTGCTGATGCCGATCTGATTTCCTTCGGACCGGATATTCACCACATTCATACACATGCGGAACGGCTTGATATTGCTTCCGCAGCCAGAACATGGGAGTATCTCAAAGCAGTGCTCCGCAGTTTTCAGGAGGATACATAATGGAATTGCAACACGGAAGACCTGCCGACAGCAACGGCAGACTGGATAAAGAAATCAAAACCTACGACCTTCTTGATTCGCTTGGCATTCCCTTTGACCGCGTGGATCATGAGGCGGCATTTACCATGGAGCTGTGCGAGGAAATTGACAAGGTGCTCGGCGCCAAAATCTGCAAGAACCTCTTTCTCTGTAACCGCCAGAAAACGGATTTCTATCTCCTGCTGATGCCCGGAGATAAGCCCTTCAAGACCAAGGAAATCACCAAACAGCTCGGCTGTGCACGGCTTTCCTTTGCGGATGGCGAGAGTATGGAGCAGTACCTCAATCTCACGCCCGGCTCGGCAAGCATTATGGGTCTGATGTTTGATCCGGAGCAGAAGGTGCGCTTTGTGGTTGACGAGGATGTGATGCGCGCGGAATATTTCGGCTGCCATCCCTGCATCAATACATCCAGCATCCGCATGAGGACGGAAGATGTGTTCGGAAAGCTCACCGATGCCCTCGGGCATCCTATGACGGTTGTCACACTGAAGGGGGAGGACGCATGAATATCCAGATTTTCGGCACAAAGAAGTGCTTTGATACCAAAAAGGCGGAACGGTATTTCAAGGAACGCCGCGTGAAATACCAGCTCATTGATATGAAGGAAAAGGTCATGAGCCGCGGTGAATTCCAGAGCGTCCTCAAAGCCGTCGGCGGTCTGGATGCGCTCATTGACGAGAAGGCAAAGGATCAGGATCTCCTTGCCCTTGTCCGCTACCTGACCGATGCGGATAAGCTTGAGAAGGTCTTTGAGAACCAGCATCTCATCCAGACGCCCATTGTCCGGAATGGAAAGCTTGCCACCATCGGATTCCAGCCCGATGTGTGGAAGAACTGGGAATAATAAAAAAACCGCCGCAGCCTTTTAAAGGATGCGGCGGTTTTGCTTTTTAGGGTGATATTATTTGTTCATCAGATAGCTTTGCAGCGCAGCGCCTTCGTTTGTGCCGGCGTAGGCTGCATATTGCAGGAGCACAGCTGCATCCGAAGCGTCAACCGCACCGTCCATGGTGAGGTCGGAGGCGCTCTGTGAAATGACAGCTTCCGTATCGCCGGAACCTGCCTTTGAAGCAAAAGTCAGGATATCCGCAGCATCGGACGCATCCACGGTGTCATCGCCGTTCAGATTGCCGAAGGAGGACCAGATGGAAGCGGACTTGTATTGGAGATATTCCACGAACTTGGCATTTGTCATAAGCTCTGCAGAGGTAATGAGCGTATCATCGTATTTTTCCTGCAGCATAACAGCGAAATCATACAACCATGCATATTCAGCGTAGGTGTTTCCTGATTCATAGATCGCTGCAAATTCGTCCGCATATGCTCCGCCGGGAAGAGCAGTCCAGGTTGTTCCATCGGAGGATATATTGAAATCAGTCAGTTCCGGAAACTGTTCTTCAGTTGGGGTAATGCCGTCGGCAAATGTGATTTTGAGATGTTCATACACACCGCGCGGACCGTCCGATATTTCCTGAACGAACACGATATCCTCTACTGTCTCATTGTCCAAGGCAAACTGGCGAGCATTGTTTACAAGGGAATCCCAGTCGCTGACAGTGACCCGATAGAGAATGGTGCCAAGCTCAAAGGATGCCACGCCCTCGTACATGATAGCGTCGTCCTCATTCCAGACAATGGTTTTATGGCTGCTGTAATTCGGAATTGACTGGAGGACATCTTCGGAAAGCTCTGTTTCGCCGGCGATGATCACAAAGCCCTTATGGCAGGAAATACTACGACGAACCAGAGCGCCGGCTTCATTAGCGGTATAATCATACTCATAACGCTCCGAGATGGTATCAAGATCGAATTCCGTATTATACTGTGTGGAATCTGCACTTGCATTCAGAGCCATGGCTGCGGTGCAGCAAAGGGCGGTCAGTGCTGTCAGAAGCTTTGTTTTTTTCATAATGATGCCTCCTTTTTTAAAATGAAATTTGAAAAATGATAAGTGCATCCGTCATATCCATAATCAGATCCACTATCTTTATTATACTATAAATACCATTTTTGTCAAGATAAAAATGTAATATTCGCATAATTTTTTCTCCGATTTGTAAACTCATGTATATAAAATATATAAAAACGCGTCCCCTTCCAAAGAGGACGCGTGATTCTACGGCTGTACCACCAGTACAAAGCGTGTCGGTGAGGTGTAGTTATTGAAGGCGAGGGATCCGCATATGGTATAGCAGATATACCTGCCGGGGGCAAGATCGTTTGTGTCCAGCTCACCGTGGATGGTCGTGTAGTGTGCATCGTCCACGAAGCATTGGTTGTAGGAACATCCATTGAAGATCGGATACAGCTCATGATCCAGCCAGAAGCTTGTGCAGATCTCCGCACCCTCCGTTCCGGAATAGGTGATCTCGATCGGTACGGTCTCACCCTGTTTTGCGATGCAGAGCAGTTGGTCCACACCGTCCACAGTACCGTTTGCATGGAAGTATTGCAGCTGATTGACGGAATTCCCGTACTCGTCCGTAGTGGTATTTGCAGCAATGTCTTCCTCAGGAATGATCTCTGTAACCGAAACCTCGGAGATAGAATCCTCGACGGATAACCCATCCGCACGCAGGGCAACCACGATACCGCCGGTGGAGAAGGCACGGAAGCGCTGTCCGCGTACCATCGCCTGTACAAATTCCGTTGTACCATCCAGAGCAACGCTGGCCGGATCGAAATCCGGCTGGACGATATCCACGATCTGCAGCTCTGCATACCTGCCGTTCTGCCCGATGGGGGTGATGTACAGCTCGACGCTGACAGTTTCGAAAGCGGTTGTTTTGGGAATGGTGTGCACCTTCTTCTGTGCAGTGCTGACATTTGTTGAGAAGGGAACTGCCACGCCGTCGCACAGTACCATCAGTCCGAAGCTGGTGGTGCCGACTGCCGCATATTCATACCCGATGGTGATCGGCTCGCCGGTATAGGTGTAGCTGCCGCCCGTTGTGACATTGACAGAGATATCGGTGACAGGTATCACGCCTTCGGAGATAGCTGCTTCCGTCGGCGCCTGTGTTTCCTCGGGCTCTGTCATGGATTCTTCGTGCTGCTCCGTGGATGCCTGCGTTTCAGCTGCAGGCTGTGTCTGCGCAGGAGGAGGCATGGTGCCCCTGCCGATCGCCTCTGTTTCAGTCGGTGCAGCTGTGGAGAGCGGTGCGGTTGTCACAGCCGTCTGCGTCTGTGTTTCCGGATCGGAAGTAATGACGGTGACGGAAGAGATAGTAGCTTCTGTGTGATCACTCTCTGTGAGGGGATTGCCCTCTGCAGGAGCGGTATCCGATTCGGTCAGTTCCGTTCCGGATGGAGACTCCTTTGGTGCATTCGGCGTCTTCTGCGTGCAGGCAGTCAGCAGAAGTGCTGTGCTCAGAATCATGCATAATAAGCTTCGTTTCATAGTAATTCCTCCTTGGCTGGAATATTTTCTGTTCACTCCTAATACAAATGAATACCCGATTTCCTGACGAATTGTCCGGCTTGTTCTGCAAAATCGGAGCTTTCACCAAAGATCGCAATCCCTTTTACAACAGAATGCCCGAAATTGCATGGATTTTGCTCTTTTTGAAAAAAATTGAAAAAAGCACTTGACAAACTGAAATAAATGTGATATCATTTTAATATCATAAGGATACGCGATATCCGGATTAAAGGAGAAAGACAATGATGAAAGAACAGATTTTAAGTACGAAGAAAAATGGTATGGCAATGCTGCTGCTGACGAGCGTTTTGTACCTTGCGGCAATTGCCCTGATCATCATGGGTGCAATGACAATGGAAGAGGTTCTTGCACTGCCGGTAGCACTCGGAATTGTGATGCTGATTGTAGGTTTGATCTGGGTGTGCATCGGTTGGATTCCGTTCCTGGGCCTGAAGGTTCTCAAGCCGCAGGAGGCACTGGTACTCACCCTGTTCGGTAAGTACATCGGTACTCTCAAGGGTGAGGGCTTCTACTATGTGAATCCCTTCTGCTCCGCAGTGAATCCTGCAGCACAGACCAAGCTCCGTCAGAGCGGTGATGTCAGCGGTTCTGCCGGTGCGGCACTGGTTGCGACAGCTAACGGCACCAGTCAGGAGCTGAGTGTACAGACTGTGAACAAGAAGATCTCCCTGAAGATCATGACCCTCAACAACAACCGCCAGAAGATCAACGACTGCCTTGGTAATCCTGTGGAAATCGGCATTGCAGTTATGTGGCGCGTGGTAGATACGGCGCAGGCAGTGTTCGATGTGGACAACTACAAGGAGTACCTCTCCCTGCAGTGCGACAGCGCGCTGAGAAATATCGTCCGACTGTATCCCTATGATGCGGCGCCGAATGTGGACACGACCGGTGACGGCGTTGCCGATGAGGGCAGCCTGCGCGGTTCAAGCGAAGTGGTTGCACAGCGGATTCGTGATGAAATTCAGCAGAAGGTGAGCGGTGCGGGTCTGGAAATTCTGGAAGCTCGTATTACTTATCTTGCATATGCACCGGAGATTGCAGCGGTAATGCTGCAGCGTCAGCAGGCATCTGCGATTATTGACGCAAGAAAGATGATTGTGGATGGAGCTGTCGGTATGGTAGAAATGGCGCTGGAACGTCTGAACGAAAATCAGGTTGTAGAGCTGGACGAAGAACGCAAGGCTGCCATGGTTTCGAATTTGCTGGTTGTACTTTGCGGCAACCGCGATGCACAGCCCGTCGTAAATTCGGGTAATCTGTACTGATATGGCGCAGAAAAAACAGGTCCCCCTCCGACTTTCGGAGAAGCTCTACAACGACATTGCGGCGTGGGCGGAGGATGATTTCCGCTCCGTGAACGGCCAGATTGAATATCTGCTGACGGAATGCGTCAAGCAGCGAAAGAAAAACGGCAAGTATGTTTCTGAGCAGATCGACGCACCGCCGGATTTTGATGTGAAGAAATTTCAGTGAGTGATACCGCCTCTTTTCAAAAGAGGCGGTTTTGCATTGACATTTCTCCAATTCTGTGGTACGATAAAAGGGAAGAACAGGGGGGAGTATCATGCTTGCACAGTTTCAGTGCATCGGAGCAAAGTTCCGTCTGCCGGGACAGCCCGTCCATGCTGACAGGCTTTCCGGCGGCAGGGTGAACGAAACCTATCGGGTAACCTACAATACCGGACGGATTTATGTATTCCAGCGGCTGAGTGAAGCGGCATTCGCGCAGCCCGATCAGGTCATGCACAATATTTCCCTTGTGACGGCATATCTTGCGGACAATCCCTGCATTTGTGTGCAGAACTATTATACGACTGCGGATGGATGCTGCCTTGTCATGGAGAATGGCTTCTGGCGTGTGACGGATTATATCGAAGCGAGAACCTTTTCCGCAGCGGAGGAACCCTGGATTGCCGAGGAAGCCGGCCGTGTGTACGGTACTTTTCTGCGAGAACTGGAGGCATTCCCAGTAGAGCGGCTGCATCGGACGATTCCGGAATTCCATAACACCGCTGTGATTCTTGACCGTGTGCTTTCTCATACGGAAAATGCGGAAACAAAGCCGGTTTTGAAGCGCCTTTCCGTATTTCGGGAAATGGCGACGGTACTTGAAAATGCACATATGCCCCTTCGGGTGACGCATGGGGATACCAAGTGCAGCAATCTCCTTTTTGCAGAAGAATGCGACCGTGCACTCATGGTAATTGACCTCGACACCGTCATGCCGGGTTATGCGGTGTACGATTTCGGAGATGCTATCCGATCCATGGCTGGGAGAAATGGAAAGCTCAGTCTTTCGGATTTTCAGAATTTTTCACTGGGCTATCTTCAGGAAGCAGGCAGTTGTCTGACTGATACGGAGTGGAAGAATCTCGTTCCGGCAGCGATTCTGGTGAGCGCAGAGCTTGCAGCGCGGTATCTGGAGGATTATCTGACGGGTGCTTCGTATTTTCAGGTGAGTAATCGCGAGGAGCTTCTGGAACGGGCGAAGCTGCAGCTTTCGCTTGCGGAAGACATGGTGTACCATGCGGAGGGGTTACTGGAAGGGGTAAGAAGCTGCACTCTGCACGACAGGAGATGAACAGGACAAAGAATCAAGCGATATGATACTGACGGCTCACTGCGGTGAGCCTTTATTTTTTGCCTGTTTTGGCTTGAAGAAAGGGCGGTTATATGGTATAATGGAATGGTAGGAGACGAAAATCGGAATTTAGGTGGTTACCTTATGAAAGCAAAAAAAGCATTCAAGATCTTTATAATAATCATCCTGAGTCTGCTTGTTCTGTGGCTGCTTGTTTTTATCAACAGCCGCATCCGGCTGAAACAAGACAGAGAATTTCTGACGGAAAACGGCTATGCACACCTTGTTTCAGTAGGCGAGCATTCCGTAAATGTGCTTATCTACGGAAATGAAAACGGAAAGCACCGTATCGTAGCGATCGCTGGATTTGGTGATCCTGATCCGTTCCTTTCGTGGAGACGAATGACCTCTGCTCTTGAAGAAGAGAATCAGGTCATATTCGTTGACCGTGCAGGCTACGGATTAAGTGATAATACATCGCAGGAAAGAACAGTCGAAAACATTGTTGAGGATTACAGAACAGCGCTCAGAAATGCAGGTGTTGAAGCTCCCTATATCCTGCTGCCGCATTCGATCGGTGGTATCTATGCTTCCTATTGGGTAAGTAAATACCCAGAAGAAATTGAAGCGGTCACATTCATGGACACATCTGAGATCAAAGAATACGCTCCTGATCAAATGCGTACAGAGCCCGATCCGACATTTTTGCTTGCATATCGCCTTGATAATATGGGCGCAGGCGGACTTGGCAATCTGGTAGTGAAAACAATGTTACCTGAAAAGGATTATTATTCTGCCGAGGAACAGCGTGCAGAGTATGCACTTGCATTGCTGACATTCCAGAATTCTGCCGTCATCGCTGAGGATGCCATGATGTCCCGCAATATAAATGAAACATGGAATATGCTTGTTCCGAACGATGTGCCGAAACTATACATCTGTGCAGAATTCGGTTACAGTACAAAGGAAGAGTTGATCGCAGACGGTGGACTGGACAGAGAGACTTATCTGAAATTCTTTAAGCTGAATCCGGATACTGATGATGATACGCTGTATGACAGATATTTGGAGTTTTGCAAAAAAATCCGACAAAGCACACTTTCCACCTACGCTGATAAATTAGGAAACTGTGAGATTGTGCTATTGCCGGGCGATCATTGTATTTACGAGCAGAAGCCCGATGAATGCAGCAAGATCATAAATGATTTTATTGATAAACTAGCCGGATAAATTCTGATTCACCACAGCAACTCTTTCATGAAAAACGCAAAATCCTTAGTAGTAAAACCCCCGATTTCTACTACTATTTTACTACTAACGGAGTCCGTAATTTGCTTTAGTCTGCTCCGTTTTGTCATTTTCGCCCCGTTCTGTCAAATTGGCAGTAAGAAAAAATCACCCCGATAAGCCTTGCAAAACAGGGCAAAATCGGGCAAATCAGAGAGGAAAATGTGTATGTATTGTATTATGTTCGTCTGCCACGGCAATATCTGCCGTTCACCCATGGCTGAATTTATTATGAAGGATCTGGCGCAGAAGGCGGGGATTCCGCTTGTCATTGCGTCAAGTGCAACCAGTACGGAGGAAATCTGGAACGGTATCGGCAACCCGGTTTATCCTCCTGCGAGGGAGGAGCTTGCAAAGCATGGGCTTTCCTGCAAGGGCAAGCGCGCTGTGCAGCTGAAAAAAAGTGATTATGAAAAGTACGATCTCTTCCTTGCGATGGACAGCAATAATATCCGCAATATCGGCAGAATCTTCGGTGGTGATCCGGAAGGGAAGGTGCACAAGCTCCTCGAATATGCCGGACGCTCCGGTGATGTGGCTGACCCCTGGTACAGTGACCGCTTCGATGTCGCCTATGCCGATATCCTGGCTGGCTGTGAGGGGCTGCTTCAGACGATTTTGAAGTGATGGAATAATAGAAAACCGGCTTCCTTTTGCTTTGGAAGCCGGTTTTGTTTATGCGCTCTTTGTTTCGCTGACAATGTTCTGTAGCCACACATCACTTTTTACCATAAAGAATCCCAGAATGACCTTGAGGATTTCCGTGAACTGTACAAGGAAGAAGACGGCTGTAACCGGCAGTGTGGTGTAGTTAGCGAGGAAATAGGCGAAGGGAATGACGAAAAGCCATGTGTAGACGCTGTCGAACAGGAAGGTGACGATGGTTTTGCCGCCTGAGCGGAGTGTGAAGTAGGCGCAGTGCGAAAAGGCACATAAGGGCATGGCAAGTGCGGATATCAGGATGAAACTGCGTGCCAGCTCCTTGATCCCATCCTCTGTGTTGTAGATGGAAGGGAACCATCCGCCAAAGATTGCCATGATGCTGGCAACAACAATGCAGGCACCGACGCTGAAGAAAATCATCTTTGTGTCTGCATCCCGGGCTTTTTTCAGATCACCTGCACCGAGATGCTGCCCGACAATGACGGAAATACATGAGCCGAGCTGGATATAGACAATGTTGAACAGATTTGTGATCGTGGAGGAGATATTCTGCGCTGCAACCACATCCAGTCCGCGGACGGCATAGCACTGTGCGATCGTTGCCATACCGGTTGCCCAGAGCATTTCGTTGATCATGAGCGGTGTTCCGGTTATGAGGATATCCCTGCATATGCCGCGCGGAATCTTGGGACTCAGATAGGCACCGCGGATGAACTGGCATTTTTGGGGATTCCAGTGTGTCCAGATGATCACGATGGTGCATTCCACAATTCGTGCAATGACTGTTGCAATTGCGGCACCCCGGACCCCCAGTTCCGGAAAAATGCCGATGCCGAAAATCAGCAGATAGTCAAGTACCAGATTTACTGCAACCGCAGCCACACTTGCTGACATGGAAACCATAGTGCGTCCGGTTTCACGGATCGTGCTGACATATGCCTGACATAGTGCAAAGGGTATGAGGGATGCCAGCATGATTGCTAGGTATTCCTGTCCGTACCGGAGTGCAAGCTCCACATCCCCAACATCACTCTGTTCATCGAGATAGAGCGAAATCAGCGGTTCGCTGCCAAAATGGAGCAGTGCGAGTGCCGCCAATGCAATGACCATGCAGGCGTAGAGCTTGAAGCGGAAGGCGTATTTTTGTCCCTTGTAATCGCCCTTGCCGAAGAATTGCGCACTGAAAATCCCGGCTCCCGATGCGCCGCCGAAAATGCAGATATTGAACACAAACAGCAGCTGATTGACAATCGCGACACCGGACATCTGCTCCGTACCAATTTGTCCGACCATAATGTTATCAAGAAGGCTTACAAAGCTTGTGATAGCGTTCTGGATGATCATCGGCATCGCAAGCAGAAGTACCTGCCGGTAGAAGATGCGATCGCCAATGAAGGTGGTTTTGAATTTCTGAAACATATTCTGCTTTGATTCTCCAATCTGTTTGGTTGGTTACATCATGCTATTATAGCATAGAATTTTTAATTTTGCAAGGAAGATTTTTCTGAATTCTCTGTATTGGAAAATTGTTATGATAAATCGGAAGATAACGATAGAAAAAAAGCGATTTCTACGATATAATGATATCGAATGAGAGGAGAGTATGAAAATGAGTGTAAGTGAGAAGAAACAATTTTACCGCAGTCTGCTTGCTTTGGTGCTGCCCATGGCGTTCCAGCAGCTGATGACAGCCCTTGTCGGTGTATCGGATGCAGTGATGCTCGGTTTTCTGAGTCAGGACGCCCTGTCGGCGGTATCGCTGGCTGGACAGGTGCAGTTTGTCTTTCTGATTTTTATTTTTGCTATTACTGCCGGTGTTTCCATCCTTTCAGCACAGTACTGGGGAATCGGCGACCGCCGGACGGTAGAGAAGGTGCTGGGTATCGGACTGCGTGCTGCAGTGCTTGTTGCGCTGCCCTTTACATTGGGAGCCATGTTCTGCCCGGAATTGCTCATGCACGTATTTGCGTCGGATCCTGTGCTGATTGAATACGGCGCAGAATACCTGCGCGAGGTGGGGGTTTCGTATTTACTTCTGAGCGTGAGCCTTGTCTATCTCTGTATTTTGAAGAACAGCGGCGGCGCTTCTAAATGCGCGGTGATCAGTGCTGTTTCTGTAATCACAAATATAGTATTCAATTTCCTGCTGATTTTCGGCATTGGCATTTTTCCGGAGCTTGGTATTACCGGTGCTGCGATTGCAACAGTTCTTTCCAAGGTGATCGAATTTGTCTGGGTAATGGCAATTATGCTTCGTCCTGACAGTGTCAAAATCCGTTTGCGCTATGTGTTGCGGCATGACCGGCAGCTTTGCCGTGATTACTGGAAATACACATTCCCTTCCCTTGGAAATCAGATTGTGTGGGGACTTGGCTTTACCATGTATTCCGTCATTATGGGGCATCTGGGCAGTGATGCAGCGGCTGCAAATTCCATTGCCAATATTGTGAAGAATCTCTCAATCTGTGTCTGCTGCGGTGTTTCCAATGCAAGCGGCGTGCTGATCGGCGGATTGCTCGGCAGGGGAGAGCTTGAGAAGGCAAGAAAATATGGTGCTAAGATTGTCCATATCTCCATTCTTTCCGGTATGATCTCCGGATTTGTGATTCTGTGCATCGTTCCTTTTGTAGGATTATTCACCACCCTGAGTGAAACGGCACAGGGCTATCTGCGGCTGATGCTGATGGTCTGCTCGTATTATGTCATCGGCAAGGCGATCAATATGACTGTCATCGGGGGTATGTTCCCGGCGGGCGGGGACTCACGATTCGGCTTCATTTGTGATGGTATTACAATGTGGGCGGTGGTTGTCCCGATCGGACTGCTTGCAGCGTTTGTGCTGGAGCTGCCGGTAACGCTTGTATATATTCTGCTCAATACGGATGAAATTATTAAGCTTCCTGCGGTGTTCTGGAATTATAAGAAATACCACTGGGTGAAGAATCTGACCAGAACCGCGGAGACACCGGAAACCTGCGCTTGACAGAAGTCGTTCAGAAATGCTATGATAGAAACAGGAAAGGGGGGCTTCTATGTATAATATGTATTCCATCGAAGTGCTTGACAATAAATCGGAGGTATTGACCTATACAGTGCCGGAGCTTCCGATTAAGGCGACTGTTACAACACAGGAGGAGATGCCATATATCAATATTGTCAATCACTGGCATCATGATCTGGAGTTTGTTCAGATCCGCCGAGGTGCATTGCAGTACTATGTGGACGGCGTCAGCTGTGTGCTGACGCAGGGACAGATGATTTATGTGAATTCTGGAAGAATGCACTACACCTCCCCGATTGAGGGGGAACCCTGTGAATTCAACTGCGTGGTTTTTCATCCTTCCCTGCTCGACCATGCGCTTGTCAAACCATTTTATGACGAAATCTTCCGGAAAGAAGCGCCGGCATTTCTGGTGCTCCATCCAGAGCTTCCAAAGGAAAAGCAAATGATTGATCTGGTTACCCAGCTTCACCGCAGCAGTATGGAGCAGGAGGAATGCCATGCGCTGCGGATTATGGCGAGTGCCTACAATATTATGATCAACTTGCTTGAATTAATCCGGAAGGTTCCGGACACGAATCTGAAACCCGATACAAAGCAGCTCGAAACCATGCGCAGAATGACTGGTTTCATCCAAAAAAGCTATCCGGAGAAGATTCTCCTTTCGGATATTGCCGCCGCCGGCTATGTTTCACGGAGCAGCTGCAGCAGCATCTTTAAGCGCTATCTGAATAAGACACCTATGGAGTATTTGACAGAATATCGGATAGCCAGAAGCTGCGAGCTGCTCTCCGGCGGTGAACTGAGTATTACAGAGATTGCCAATCGCTGCGGTTTTTGCGGTTCAAGCTATTACACGGAGACCTTCCGGAAGTGTATGAACTGCACACCAACAGAATACCGGACATTCCATCTTGTGAAATAGTAACAGTAACGGCAGGGTTTCCTGCCGTTCTTTTTAGGATTCTGACGAAAATTCACTTGCAATGCAGAGAGAATTATGCTATAATGGAAATGGAATCAAAAAAGAGTACAAACAATGATCGGGATGGCACTGCTACAGAATGCAATGGAGACCTTTGTGAAAATCCAATAATAATCCTTTTCATTTTCCTAAAAAATTAAAAATTAAATGTATATTTAAGTTTATTTTAAGAAAAACGCCTTATAATGGGAGCATGGAAAACAAAACAGAAAGGAGCGAGAAACATCGGGTGCAAGTTCTCCCGATGCTGCAAGTATGGCAATCAGTACATTCCAGCGAAAAGAAATCAAATTCATGCTGAATATGGAGCAGTACGAAGCACTTCTGGAAGAAATACATAAGTATATGATCCCGGATAAATACTGTGTCGGCGGCAAGGAGTATGGTATCTACAATATATACTATGATACCCCGGATGACTATCTCATCCGTGAATCCATCGCGAAACCTTATTATAAGGAGAAAATTCGTCTGCGAAGCTATTTTTCACCTGCAGGCCCGGAAGATAAGGTATTCCTTGAGGTTAAGAAAAAAGTCGGCGGCATTGTGACAAAGCGCCGCGTGACGATGACGCTTGCAGAGGCGGAGGACTATATGTTCCACCGCAAAAAGCCAATGGATATGAGCAAGTACATCCAGAAGCAGATCTTCAGCGAACTCGATGTGTTCCTTGAACGTTTTCCGGTGGCTCCGAAGCAGTATATCAGCTACCAGAGATCCGCTTTTTTTGGCAAGGATGATAAGGACTTCCGTCTGACCTTTGACCGTCAGTTGACGGAACGAAGATATGATGTGTCCCTTGCACTGCCAAACTACGGCTCCCAGATCCTTGCACCGAATCAGCGCCTGATGGAGGTCAAGATTGCAGGATCCATGCCGCTCTGGCTCTCTCAGAAGCTTGCGGAGCTCAAGATTTATAAAACAAGCTTTTCTAAGTATGGAAAAGCCTATCAGCGCTTTATTAAAACTCAGCTGTATGAACAGCAGCGCCTGAACAATCAGAAAGGAAGTATTTTGTATGTTTGATTCAATCCTGACCTATGATGTTATCAATAATATGGTTGTCAATATGTCCGTTGTCCAGTTCTTTGGCTGTATTATCTCAGCTCTGGTAATCGGCTTGGGTATCAGCCTTCTTTATATGCACACACATAAAAAAGAGGGTTTTGCGCAGAGCTATGCGCTGACAGTCATTATGCTTGCCCCCATCGTTGCCATTCTCCTGATGCTGATTAACAGCACAGCAGGCGGTCTTGCACTGGCAGGCGTTTTCACACTCTGCCGTTTCAGAAGTATCCCTGCTGACCCGAAGGATGTCAGCTATGTATTCCTGTCCATGGCAACCGGCGTTATCTGTGGCAAGGGCTATCTTGCGATTGCATTTGTATTCTTTATCCTGATGGCTGCTGTTATGTATGTGCTCCATACGATCAATTATGCAGCACCCAAGGCAAGTGACATGACCCTCAAGATTTCCATTCCGGAGAATCTCAATTATGAAGGACTGTTCGATGCAGTTCTGAATAAGTACACCACCAGCTGGAAGCTTCGCAGAGTCAAGACAACAAATTTTGGTTCCATGTTTGATTGCATCTACAGCATTCAGCTTCCGAATAATGTGGAGCAGAAGAAGTTCATTGATGAACTCAGAACCCTTAATGGCAATATGACCATTACACTGACCCTGTTCCGTTACGAGGATAAGATCTACGAGAAATAAGAATCACGCCTGGTCGGATGGGAAACCGTCCGACCTGTTTGGCATAACGAAAGGATGATGAGCATGAAATTACTCAAGCATTGGATGTGTCTGATGACAGCGTTGGCACTGATGGCAAGTGCGGCTGCCTGCGGAAATTCGACAGAAACCATCGGCCCGACTGCCCCTTCAGAGGATTCTCAGGAGGATTTCTGGATGTCGGATACCGATGACGGTGCTTCTGATGACGGTCCCATCAATATGGAGGAGCTTGTGGTACAGGATCCTGTTTCTGAGGATTCAGCTCAGGATTCTGTGGAAGAAAACGCAGAGAACAGTGCGGCGGATTCCGCACAGGATAGTGAAGATTCCAGCACGCAGTCCGAGAGTTCAGCTGCGGAGTCAAAGACGGATTCCAGTCAGGCGGACAATTCCAGCAAGACAGAGAGCACTTCCAGCAGTAAGACGGAGCAGGAAAGCTCCAAGTCCGAGGAAAGTGCAAGTACATCTTCTGCAGCAGAATCCGTTGCAGAAACAGCAGCACCGACAGAGGCTCCCACGGAAGCTGCTACTGAAGATGCTGAAAATGTGGTTGCTGGTATCGTACAGCTCAACGGCAGTTCTGCGACCTGCGAAGGCAGCGGCGTAACCGTGGAGGGCAACAAGGTCTATATCACAGGCGAAGGTACCTATGTTATTGCGGGTACGCTGAACGATGGCTATATTGAAGTCAATACCAAGCTTAAGGTCAAGCTCAAGCTCAACGGCGTGGATATTACAAACTCCTCCGGCCCTGCAATCATGATTACGGATGCAAAGCGACTGACGATTACACTGATTGAAGGTACAACGAATAATCTGGAGGATGGAACCAGTACGGTTTATGACGGTGCACTGTTCTCGAATGATACCATAGAAATCAAGGGCGCTGGCACGCTGAATATTACGGGCAACAATGCCCATGGTATTGCGAGCGATGACGATATCGTGATCAACAACGGAAACATCAATATCAATGCTGCAAAATCCGGTATGATGGCGAATGATGATATTTCCGTATCCGGTGGCAAGCTCAATATTGTTGGCGGCACAAACGGCATGAAATCCAAGGGTACCCTCCATATTTCCGGCGGTGAAATCTGGACGGTAGGCGGTCCTGTAGATACCAAGAGCGCTCTTCACAGCGAAACTACCTTCCATCTGACAGGCGGTCGTGTCTATGCGTTTGGCTGCGGTGTATCTGAACCGACTGCAGAGTATTCTACACAGAATGCTGTTATGGTAAAGCTCACACCGTCTCTGACAGCAGGCAATACCTTCTCTATGATGCTGGGAGGCACGAAGCTTTGTGAAAGAGCCCCCGAGTATGCATATAACACGGTCTTTATTTCCACCCCTGAGCTTACGGACGGCACATCCTGCACTGTCAGTGTAAACGGCAATGAACTCGGCAGTGTGACGGTTTCTGGTCTGTATACTGCAGTAGCGATGGAAACATAAGATGTTAACGAAATATGTATTAATGTAACAAAATCATACTTTAACATAAAATTCACAGCATTTCTTCGGAGATGCTGTGTTTTTTGCGAAAATGCGTAAAAATTAGATACAATCGTTATGTTTTAGATATAATTGTGTATTGAAAAGAAGGGGGAAATTGAGTAAAATATAGAAAACAGCAAAGAATTATCTTTGACAGCGAATCAAGCGTATTCGAACGACCCCCTCTCAAAGTTCGAATGCGTTTGAGAGATAATAAATTGCTGTAGAAAAATGAAACATTTTAACTAATGCGCAGCAGGAGGGAACTCCTGATTAGGAAATGTTGATTTTTCGTGTCACAGCTTGCAGTGCAGATTGAGTTATCTCAAATAATTGAGCTGTACATTTTTTTACCTTCCTCTTTATGAAAACATCCGACAATGTCGGGTGTTTTTGTACTTATAGGGGGTGGCTGAAATTCGCAAATGAATTTATATAAAATACTTGACAAATTATCAGAAATATGATACAATAAAAATACGGCAGAGGAGCTGCTGTATTTTTATAGTTTGCAAAACTTGCTTTCTGTTTTAATAATATTAAATTCAAGTTATGAAAGGCGGTATATGCGGTGAAGAAGAGTATTTACAGTCTTGTGCTGATGGATGAGGTGGTGGAAGCGGTTGACCGCATGGCGTATGCGATGCACACAAGCCGTTCCAATCTCATTAATCAGATACTTGCAGAACATCTTTCCTGTGTGACACCGGAGATGCGGATGCAGGAGATTTTTGCGAGAATGGAAGAGCGGATGCTCCCGCGGTTCCGTATTGCAGAACAAACCTCGGCGCATATCATGGCGATGCAAAGCCCGCTGGCATATAAGTATAAGCCGACAATTCAGTACAGCGTGGAGCTGTTCCGTGCGTCAAAGGAGGGGGCGGACGGCAGGCTGCGTATCCAGCTGCGTACGCAGAGCCGCGAGCTTTTGCAGATGCTTGATCAGTTCTTCCGGTTCTGGGTTCTGCTTGAGCAGCGATATACTGCAAGTACTGCGGAATACCGCATAGCACCGGGCCGCATGGAACGCACGCTGCGCAATCCGTCACCGGAAAATGCACAGCAGTTTGGCGAACTGATCGAGCGGTATATCAGCCGTCTTGACAGGGATATCAAAACTTATTTTGCCGGGGCTTCCCGCCTGCAGGAAACGCTTGCAGAGCTAGAGAGTCGCTACTACAGGGATATGCAGCAGGAAAAGCTGCATATCTGATCAAAACGAGGAGGTATGCACAATGAATGCACAGAAACTGACACAGAAATCCATGGAAGCCATTCAGAATGCGCAGAGCATTGCAGTTGAGGCGCAGAATATGCAGATCGAGCAGGTGCATCTGTTCCTGTCGCTTGTTCAGCAGGAGCAGGGTCTGATCGGCCAGCTCCTGACAAAGCTTGGCGCTGATCTGTCCGCGCTGCAGGCATCGCTTCGTACGATGATTGACAGAATGCCCGCTGTTACCGGAAGCGGCAGACAGCCCGGATCTGTCTATGTATCCCATGATGTGGATGCTGTTCTGACAGAGGCGGAGCAGCAGTCTGCGAAGATGAAGGACGAGTTTGTTTCCGTCGAGCATCTCTTCCTTGCACTGCTTGAAAAGCCCGATACGCAGGTGAAGAGGGTTCTTGAGCAGAATCATATTGAGAAAAATGCCTTCCTGCAGGTGCTTCAGCAGGTGCGCGGCAATACAAGGGTGACAAGTGAAAATCCGGAGGAAACCTATGATGTTCTGACAAAGTACGGACAGGATCTTGTGGAACTTGCTCGTCAGAATAAACTGGATCCGGTTATCGGACGAGACGGTGAGATCCGGAATGTGATCCGGATTCTGTCCAGAAAATCCAAAAACAATCCGGTCCTCATTGGTGAACCTGGTGTCGGTAAAACTGCCATTGCCGAAGCACTTGCATTGCGTATTGTACGCGGCGATGTGCCGGAGAATCTGCGTGACCGAAAAATCTTCTCTCTTGACCTCGGTGCACTCGTTGCCGGAGCCAAGTACCGCGGCGAATTTGAGGAGCGTCTCAAGGCAGTGCTTGCGGAAATCAAAAAGAGCGAGGGCGGCATCATCCTCTTCATTGATGAGCTGCACACAATTGTTGGTGCCGGTAAGACTGACGGCGCAATGGATGCCGGCAATCTTCTGAAGCCGATGCTTGCACGCGGTGAGCTGCACTGTATTGGTGCAACGACTCTCAATGAGTATCGCCAGTATATTGAAAAGGATGCGGCACTCGAACGCCGCTTCCAGCCGGTTCTGGTGTCCGAACCGACGGTGGAGGATACCATTTCCATTCTGAGAGGTCTCAAGGAACGTTATGAGGTGTTCCATGGTGTCAAGATTCACGATCAGGCGCTGCTTGCCGCAGCAACGCTCTCTGATCGCTATATTTCTGACAGATTCCTTCCCGATAAGGCGATTGACCTCGTGGACGAGGCGTGCGCGATGATTCGCACGGAGATGGATTCCATGCCCACGGAGCTGGATGATATCTCCCGTCAGATGGTTCGCCTGGAAATTGAGGAAACGGCTCTCAAGAAGGAAACGGATAAGCTTTCCCAGGAGCATCTTGCTGAGATCCAGAAGGAGCTTGCTCAGCTGCGTGAACAGTTTGCAGAGATGAAGGCCAAGTGGGAGAATGAGCGTTCCGCCATTGCAAAGGTGCAGAAGCTCCGTGAGGAACTGGAGGGTATCGGCGCAGAAATCGAACGCGCTGAGCGCGAATATGATCTGAATAAGGC
The DNA here is from genome assembly GCA_045544975.1 of Oscillospiraceae bacterium. Taxonomy (GTDB): domain Bacteria; phylum Bacillota; class Clostridia; order Oscillospirales; family Ruminococcaceae; genus UBA3855. The sequence goes on from JAZQAA010000229.1 coordinate 18,442, forward strand.
AGCGGAGCTTAAATACGGCAGACTTCCTGCGCTGCAGAAGGAGCTTGCCGAGCAGGAAATGCTTGCGGAGCAGTCCGCTGCCAAGGACAGCCTTCTGCGTGATAAGGTGACGGAGGAGGAAATTGCCAGAATTGTGGGCAGATGGACGGGTATTCCCGTATCCAAGCTCATGGAAGGCGAACGCGAAAAACTCCTGCGTCTTGAGGAAATCCTGCATGAGCGCGTTATCGGACAGAATGAGGCGGTGGAAAAGGTGAGTGAAGCGATTCTTCGTTCACGAGCAGGCATTCAGGATCCTGATAAGCCCATTGGTTCGTTCCTCTTCCTTGGCCCGACGGGCGTGGGCAAGACGGAGCTTGCGAAGGCACTCGCGCAGGCGCTGTTCGATGATGAGAGCAGTATGGTGCGCATTGACATGAGCGAATATATGGAGAAATTCAGCGTGAGCCGTCTGATTGGCGCGCCTCCCGGATATGTGGGCTATGAGGAGGGCGGTCAGCTCACAGAAGCCGTTCGCCGCAAGCCCTATTGCGTGCTGCTGCTTGACGAGGTGGAGAAGGCGCATCCCGATGTATTCAACATTCTCCTGCAGGTACTCGACGACGGCAGAATCACCGATTCGC
>JAZQAA010000230.1:0-5138 GCA_045544975.1 Oscillospiraceae bacterium
GACAGACATCGTGGAAAACAATGTGAAAAAGCCGTGGGTTTTCCACGGCTTTACACATTACATCATTTCCAGAGGTTGTTTTCCACCTGACGGATCTTGCTTGAGGTTGTGATGGCCACGGTCGACATGGCAAACAGCAGATCCGTTGCACCCACTTCACGGATAAAATCCGCCGCATTCAAATCAAAATACCGAAAATCACAGAGATAAATATCCGAGAAGGACTGCGTCAGGAACGGAACCAATGCATTGCCGTAGCTATCCTTAAAAATGACAAGAACGCGCTCATTCTCCGCGTTTGTTTTTACATGAAGAATAGTATCATCCGTTCCGACAAAAACAGTATAGCTTGCCCCAATGCTGTTATCCTCGTAAAACAGTCTTCCCTCCCTCGCACCGGTATAATCTGTCTGGTAGTAAGTGCAAGTAATGTCACTTAAATTAGAAGGCTTATAATAAGTAAAGGTATCGGGCGCATTCAGAAGCTCCTCCACATCATTCACAGCATAGAATGCACCAACATAACCTTCTCGGACAACAGCCGTGTAATCAGAAAGCTCCGCGTACGGAACGCCGGCAATCTGTGCAAACTCCGCACCTGCATAATAAGCGCCAAGGGGCTGCCAATGGTAATCCGTTCTTGAGTAGAGATATTGATCCGTATGCTCCGCAATGGCAGAATAGACTGGTACACCGATCACACCATCAAGGGACTCGGCAATATTGTTATAGTTATCGAGCTGACTTCCGTATTTGACGGCTTCTTCCTCCGGCATATAGTATGCTGCAGAAGTGGGAATCACCATACAGAAGACATTAACTGTCTCACCCAGCTCCGCTTTATATGCATTAAGAATACCCGCATAGCGTGTTCCGGTCTTGAAGCTGCCTGAGAATATCTCAAGTGCTCGTGCATACTCTGTTCCGCTGTCCACCACCATAATGCCATTGGTCATGGCGACACTGCCTGTAACGGTTTCCGTCTGTGTTTCTGTATCCGTCTGCGGCGTATCGGGAATTTCCACGATCTTCGTCGCCTCCGTTTGTACAGTTGTAGCAGTAGTGGTGGTCTGCTCAGTGGTAGTCACTTCTGTTGTTGTTGTTGTCGAAGCGGCAGTTGTTGCGGCTTCTGCTGTTGTCTCCGTTTCAGAAACGGACTCAGGTTCCTCCGTCTGCGTTTCTGCGCAGCCGCACATCACCACCTGCAGCAGCAGTGCGGCAATGATTGCTGTCAATCGTCTCATGCAAATCTCCCCTATACAAAATTAAGAAGCCGGTAAGGATACCGGCTTCCATCATCTTTTTGATTCTGCAAAGGCATCAGGTTGTGGGTGCCTCAGTTGTTTCTTCTACATCATAAATTGTATCAGCGATGACAACAAGCTCATTGTAAGCATCGCCGGCTGTCGGCAGACACTGATTGTAGAATCTGGAGCTCTTACCATCCGCAAGATAATTATTCGCAGAGCACTTACCAACAAAATTTGTTCCCTGGCTGTCACCAGTGATGGCTGCCTTGACAATGTAATTCTCTACATAAATAGCCCAATTTGTATTTTCACTATTGGATACTACCTTGCTAACGCCTTCAAGAATCTCCTCGCATTCCTCCAGATCTTCACCAGTCGGAACAGCGAAAGCATCCGTCTTAGTCTTCGCATAAGTAATTGCGCCTGTTTCAGCATTATAGGAAATCATAACAAGATTTTTGAAAATGCTTGCATCCGATTCTTCCTTCACGCGGTCAACACTGACAAACTTCTGTACCTCTGTCTGTGCTGCATTATAAACCATCTTGGCATCTGCATTTGCATCCTTCACACGGGAACTATTATAATAGCCCATCATGGTCGGACCCAGAATACCGAGCAGGATACCGATAATTGCAATTACAATAATCAGCTCCATCAATGTAAAACCCTTTACACGACTATACTTCTTCATCATGCAAACACCTCTCTGTCATCTGTAAATGAAACTTAACGAATTATTAAAATTATACCATTTTTTGTTCAAAAAGTCAACTGGTTTCGTCATTTTAGAGAACCGCAGTTTTCACAAAAAAGAGCATGGATTTTTAGCGTTTTTTACCAAGTGCCATTGATTGCATAGTTAATGAAGGACTCAAAATCTGTACCGCTCTGCTTGGTAGAATTGCCGGTAGGGCTGGTACCGAGGAACGGATCGCTTGCTTCCTTCTTAAAGCAGGATGCAGTAACAGAGCCGTGCTCCACCTTAACTGCCCAGCAGGTTCCCTCCAGGTCACTGAAATACGCATAAATAAAATTACAGAAATGTTCATTATAGATCGCTGCAGCGCAAAGACTGCTGCTGCCGTCAAACGAATAGATACCGTCCTGAAGATCCACAAGCTCATCCGCTTCACGGCAAGCCGTCATACCTGCACTAACCAGGGATTTTGCTGTAGAATTGGCACTTGAGAATTTCGCCTTATTGACATAACCCATCAGTGTGGGCACAAGAATTGCTGCGAGTACACCAATGATCGCGATAACAACGATCAGTTCGACAAGCGTAAAGCCTTTTACCGATTTTTTCATAATCAAGTTCCCCCTCAAACTATTTCCGATGGCACAGCGCTCCCGGCAAGATAACTTTTCGTTACATTTTTACCGGCTTCCGCACGCGCAAAGTGCCCATTGCCTGTAATTATTTTTATTATACCCCAGAATTCACATTTTGTCAATAGTTTTTTCAAAAAATTTTTTTGATCAAAAACACCTTGCGCAACAATACGCTTCGTGGTATAATAGTATAAGAGATTCTGTTTCCGTTCCGGAATCGGAGCGGATTTTATTATAAGGAGACACTATGAATTCTTTTTTGAGAAGAACCATCTGTACATTGACCGCTGCCGGATGCTGTCTGCTATGCGGATGCAGCGAATCTGAGGAGACCGGCGCAGGATATCTGTTTGGTTTTGCGCTTGCTGGAAATCCTGAATGTCTCGATCCACAGTTCACGGATAATCCCTATGCTGCAGCCATTCTGCCAAGCCTGATGGAAGGGCTCATGCGGCTTGATGAAAACGGGCTTCCGGAGACTGCCGGTGCCGAGCAATACACCATCTCCGAGGATGGATTATACTATATGTTCACACTGCGGGATGACTGCTACTGGTACAACGCGGAATTCTCCAAGGATGATGCGATTCCCGTCACCGCACAGGACTATGTTTTTGCGTTTCAGCGTTTGTTCGACAGCACAACACAGTCACCATACGCGCAGCAGTTCGACTGTCTGAAAAATGCCGTACCCATTCTCTGCAATGCCATGGACTGCACAGAGATCGGCGTTTCAGCACCGGATGACAGCACTGTCATCTTCCAGCTTGATGAGCCAAATGCGGAATTCCTTCAGCTTCTTTGTCAGCCCTGCGCATACCCGTGCAACGAGGAATTCTTCTATTCAACGAATGGACGGTACGGGCTTTCGCCGGAGCTGATGCTTTGCAACGGTCCGTTTCTTCTGACACAGTGGAGCTACGATCCCTATGGCAATGATAATCTGATGCACTGCAAAAAGAATGCAACCTATTATGCTGCAGACAGCGTTTATCCCAGTCAGCTCGGGATCACCATATATCGCTCGGATGTGGACACCATGACGAATTTCTCCTCTGGCGGCACCGACCTGCTTCTGACAGATCGCTATCAACAGCAGTTCCACGATTCCAAGAATTACAATGTTGTCAGCCACCGTGCGCAGACGCTCGGGCTGATTTTCAATCCGGATGACGAAATGCTGCAGGATCAGGATCTGCGCCGTGCGCTTGCCTATGGAATTGACCGCACCGCGCTCATGTCAGCTGCCACTGAAGATCTCCAGGTAGCCTATGGTGTCATCCCGCCGGCCGCTAAGCTCCTCGGACGCAGCTATCGTGAGATTTATGCTGACGAACCGCTTGCACTCCCCTATCAACCCGAAGAAGCTGTCTCCCTGTTCAGCAAAGCATCCTCCAAGCTTGGCCTGCACGCAATGAACGCAATCCGCATTTTGGTTCCAAGTACGATTGTGGATACGGATACTCTGCTTGCAATTTGTCAGGAATGGCAGAATCTGTTCGGCTACTATATTGGTCTTGAAAGCGTCACGCCGGAGGAATTCGATCGAAGAATCACTGCCGGCGAATACAGCATTGCACTCTACAGCGTCAACGGTCTGCGCAACAGCTGCCGTTCCGTACTGGAAACCTTCTCAGCAACTCCGGAACGATTCGGGCTCAGCAGCACGGTGTTTACAGAGGCAATGTCCTCTGCCGCTGACTGCACGATGCTCTCCGAAGCAGGGGATTACTATTATAGTGCGGAGAAAGCACTGATTGATGAACTGGTCTTTGTTCCGCTTTTTTACAAAAACAGCTATCTGTATTTTTCCTCGGACAATGCGGATCTGCAGTTCGACGCGTTTACGGGAGCCTATGATTTCCGCTTTGCAAAACATTTCGCAGATTAGCCAAATACGATGCTTTCTCAAATATTTCCTAAAAAATCCGAAATTACCTCTTGATTTTTTAGTGAAAGTATAGTATAATAGAGTTACAAGAATATGTGTCGCTCGATCAGAGCAGATAGGAGGCAGTCCCATGGCTGAAATGGATTATATGCCGGATGTATTTACATTGACGGATGAAGAAGGAAACGAACACGAGTTTGAACTCATTGATATCATGGAAGTGGACGGCACACAGTATTATGCACTGGTTCCCTTCACTGAGGATCCTGATGCTATGCTGGAAGAGGACACTGAGCTTGTGATTCTGAAGGTTGGCGAGGAGAACGGTGAAGAATTCCTCTCCACCATTGACAATGACGAAGAATACGATCGTATCGGTGCGATGTTCCTTGAGCGCATCTCCCAGATGCTGGAAGAGGGCGAGGAAGAAGCTGAATAAGCCATCCCCATAACTTGCAAATATTCTGCCTTGTTCGGGTAAGTATAGTTTTTATAATCCAACACTCATTTAAAGGGAATTTAGCTCTGGCTGAGGATTGCAGACCTCCCGCATTGCGGACGAAGGGAGCGTGAGGCTGTCAGGCGGGTACCCACCTTGCGTAAAGCTTGGTTTTATTTCGCTATATGCCCGCAAGGCGGTTTATTTTATAAAAAGTACAGCG
>JAZQAA010000231.1:0-15426 GCA_045544975.1 Oscillospiraceae bacterium
AGTGGTTGTTACTGTGGTTTCTTCGGTGGTTTCCTCAGTGGTTGTCACTGTGGTTTCTTCCGTTGTTTCCTCAGTGGTTGTTACTGTGGTCTCTTCCGTTGTCTCCTCAGTAGTTGTTACTGTGGTTTCCTCGGTGGTTTCCTCAGTAGTTGTTACTGTGGTTTCTTCCGTTGTTGTAGTAGTAGCGGTTGTTCCGTCCACCATCACAATGGTATTCTCCGGTGCTGCTTCTGTCGATACAACATTGCCTGCATCGTCCATTGTCACGATGTATACCTTTCCATCCGCGCCGTCCACATAGAACTGAATGCTCTGTGCATATTCGTACATCTCGTTGCCGGCTTCATCCGTCGGCACCTGTACTTCTTCCAGTGTGTAGATTCTATCCGCTGTCAGTCCGGTGATTGCATGGCTCTCGCCTGCTACGGATGTCCAGCTGTCGATGATCACTTCTTCGCCGTTTTCATCCACATAAGTGATTGTCAGCTGTGCGCCGCCGATTTCATCACCTGCAATATCCTGCTTCGATACGAATGCAGAAATTGCTTCGTCAACCATCACTACTGTTCCTTCTGTCTCGGATGCTGTGAAGTTCTCGCCATCCTCGGATACGAATACATTGCCGTTTTCATCCACATAGAAGTAGATATCGGACGCTACCAGATAGCCAAGCGGAGCAATCTGCTCTTCCAGTACATAGATCTGATTTGCTTCCAGTCCGTCAATTGCGTAGCTCTCACCCTCAACGGATGTCCATGCTTCAACCTCGGTTCTTGTGCCGTCCTCAGCTACCTCGTATACAACGAGTGTTGCGCCTTCGATTTCTGCACCTGCTACATCCTGCTTGGAGATCACAACGCCTACGGTTGTAGTTGTAGTTGCTTCCGTTGTCTCCTCAGTGGTTGTCACTGTAGTTTCTTCGGTTGTCTCCTCAGTGGTTGTTACTGTGGTTTCTTCCGTTGTCTCCTCAGTGGTTGTTACTGTGGTTTCCTCGGTTGTTTCCTCAGTAGTTGTCACTGTGGTTTCTTCGGTCGTCTCCTCAGTAGTTGTCACTGTGGTTTCCTCGGTTGTCTCCTCAGTAGTTGTCACTGTGGTTTCTTCCGTAGTCTCCTCAGTAGTTGTCACTGTGGTTTCTTCGGTGGTCTCCTCAGTAGTTGTCACTGTGGTTTCTTCAGTTGTCTCCTCTGTGGTCTCAACAGTTGTTTCTTCTGTTGTCTCCTCAGTGGTCTCTTCTGTTGTTTCCTCTGCGGAAGCATCACAAGCCAGAAGCTTGATATTGCCGTCATCATCCACATTCACAACATAGTAGCTTTCATCATCGTTTGTTGCGTCAGTCTTGACATCCTCTTCATAGGTGCCAGCTGTGACAGTAATCACACCGTCTGTGATGGTAAATTCCACGCTGCCTTCAACGATGTCGAATGTTCTGCCGTCATAGATAAAGTCCGTACCGGTTTCCTTGAACAGATAAGTACCATCGGGCAGGTTTTCAAGCAGAACCTCAGTTCCGTCGGATACCCACTCAATGCTCATGCTGCCGGAATCCTGGAAGGAAATATTGTCCTCTGTGCTCGCATTCGGTGCAATACCGCCAACTGTCACATCCGCGAGTGTATCGCCAGTCACAGCAGGTGTTGTCAGAGTCAGTGTCAGAATCGCGCCCTGAACATTCTCCTGACCGGTAATGTCCTTCTTGCCGATTGTGATTTCGTTCAGCTCTTCCTTATCAATCATGGTAAGGCTGTTGCCAACGATATCTGCACAGTCCGCTGCACTATTGAATGTGAAGTTTTCGCTATCAAACTGAACATCCTGCATGATGCCGTCCACAATAATAAAGTAGATCGGATCTGCAATGCGATAGCCTTCCGGTGCATCCGTCTCGCTCAGGCGGTAAACGCCGTCTGCCAGCGCGCTGCCGTCCGCATTCTTCAGCTGATGTGCAACCTGTACACTCTTGGTAACAGGATCGCCATTGTCATCCGTTGTCACATTGCCTTCATCATCCAGAACATACTGCTCTTCTGTATCATCCGCTGTATTCCAGCTTTCGATATTCTGTGCAGCATCGAGCTTTGTCACGCCGGTCAGATTGCCGTCATTATCCAGTGTCACAGAACCAACCAGATCCAGTGTCAATTCCGCACCGGAGAGCAGTACACCGCTTGTATCCACCTTGCTTACAGTGGGAAGGGGCATATTGCTGATGGAAATGCTGGTAGCTGCTGTATCCACCAAAATGGAATTGTGCGTACCTACCGTATCATAGGATGTTGTCACGAATGTAATGCTTGAAAGCACCTGATAATTCGTAATCTGAATTTCCAGCTTACTGCCGTTAAAGCTTGTCAGATCAGTAATTTCATAGGTATCGGAATTTGCAAAACTGAAATTTTTATTATTCCAATTCGCATCATCGGAATAAATTTCCACGCTTGCGCTGTTAACAGCTGCAGCCTTAATGATTACCTTATTAAAGGTCAGGTTCAAAGCTGCTACACTGCCATCCAGGGAGTTACCGTTCTCGTTTGCAACAAAGTACTGATACTTTTCACCCCACTGACCCCAGCTGGGACCCTGGTTAATATTGTAGGTATTCTCAGTCGTACCGTTTTCTACCAGACAACCCTCTGTCACCTGATTGTTTTCATCAACTGTAAAGTACAGCTTCTCATTCACAATTGCATCGGAATAATTATCCGGTGCACCGGTTTCCATGAAGTAGTATGTGCCAGGCTTGAAATAACCCTTTTCAACATACTGTGTGTAAGTCCATGCTGCATCACTTGTTGCCTTTACAAAGTCCGCATCATTTGTCAGCTTGGTAGGCTTGCCCTCGAAATTATCGAAGGTATAGAGCAGAATATCATCCGCTGCATCATCCGGAGTCTTGTTCGGATCTGCATACAGCGCAATATCTGCACCGGATACATAGAATCCTGTCAGTTCATTCACCTTGGACAGCGTCACCTTTGCACCGCTGATCTCAAGATTCTTCATTGTCAGTGTACGCTCTGCAGCTGTATTGCTTGTCATAGAGAAGCTATTCCAGCCGGACTCTGCATTCACAGATACAGTGCCGGTCTGCCAATCCCTTGTCAGCGGGAAGGTCTCCGGAACAGTATCGTTCGGAACCTGTGTATAATAGAATACATTATCATACACAACTACAAAGATGTCATCACCGAGTACATACTTATCGTTGTCCGGTGTAGCAGTCTCATGAATTCTGTAGACATTGCCAAATGCAGTAAAATTGTTCTGTGTCTGATCCACCGCAGAAGCAAAGCTTGCAAAATCCATTGTGTCAGAGGATGCGCCATCCTCCCAGTTGAAGTCTGCAAACGCATCACCTGCGGTATAGGAGTAATCGTATACCAACTGATAATTCTGACCCCAGCTCACATTGATGGTATAAGTACCACTTGTCATTTCAATGGCAGCACCGGAGAGCTCTTCGCCTTCTCCATCCACCTTCTTGAAGGTCAGTGCAGTGTCATTTGTAAAGGAGAAGGTGAAAGGATCGGGATCATTTCCGAGCGCAGCGCTCAGATTGATCTTCGGGCTGAGCATCTCACCCTGATAGAATACAAGATATTCATAGCCTGTGTCATTCAGACGGAAGAATTCAATGTCACCATTGGAATTGTCGAACTCTTCACCGTTCTTGAGAATTTTGATGGTTGTCTCATCTTCAAAGCTGAATGTAAATACATCTTCACCCGAAACATAGGAATTATCCTTGATGTTGGTCGGCTGGTATTCCGCTTCAGCTGTCGTAGTTGTAAAGGTATTATCCGTGTAAACAACAATCTTTACCTTATCCGTGTAGGTAACTTCCTTTGTAATATCACGGTAGCTCACAACGCATTCATACTTGTCAGGATGCGGAGAATTCTCATCGATCTTGTAGTACTTGTCGATGAAAGTGTCACCGTAGGAAACAGTATCGCCTGCTGCAACATTCTGGATCTCGCAGTAATTGGACCAATTTGCACCTTCCTGCATAATCAGGTTTCCTGTCAGTCCCTCGGTACCAGAAACCTTTACCTCAAACTTCAGAACCTTGTTACCGATAACATTGTCAATTTCCCAGCTCGGATTGATATTAACCCAATAGTCACCAGAAACCTCCACAGTGAATTTACTCGAATCAAAGGTTGCTGTCTGGATTTCATTATTGCTGTCGTAGTACCAGAAGGTTACACTCTCAAGTGTAAGACCATTCCTTGTAAATGCAAACTTACCAAAATCAAAGGTAGTCAGTGTCTCAGCCGGTACATAATTACCCGCCGCAAGGTCTGCTTCGCTGATTGTACCGCCGCTTGCAGTCGCCTTGTTTCCGGTCACTGCAGTCTTGTAGGAAAGCGCAGCTGCCTCTGCGGTTGTGGTCGTTGTTACCTCTGTTGTGGTTTCTTCTACAGTTGTCGTTTCTTCTGCAGTCGTTGTTGTTTCAGTTGTGGTGGTTTCTTCTGCAGTTGTTGTTTCTTCTGCTGTAGTGGTCGTTTCGGTAGTTGTGGTGGTTGTCGTTTCGGTTGTGGTGGTAGTTGTCGTAGTCGTAGTCGTTTCTGTAGTTGTCGTTGTGGTTGCTTCTGTTGTGACAAGATCATAGATATAGGGATCGTAAATCGGCTGCGTACCGATCACAATCTCGGTCTCAGTCGATACATACTGACCCTCTTCGATGACTTCAAAATAATAGATCTGGTTGTCATTTACCTTGTATCCATCGGGAGCATCGATTTCCTTCATGATATACTTGCCAGCTTCAATGCCGATCTTATCCGGATCAACAGCACCGCTGGAAACGAAGCTTGTTACAAAGGGACCTTCCATGTAGGTCTGGGTATTCTCATCATAGATTGCCTCATAAATACCAATGGTCGCACCCTCGAGCGGTGTTGCGCCATCCTCTGCAAACTTATACACCTCAATCTCATAATCCGCCTGCATACCGAGCAGGGAATACGGACCTGTATAGGGTCTGTAGCCGAACTCAAAAATTGTTTCCGGATGTGTAGAAGCCGCAATCAGCGCACCGGAAAGGTGTCCGTACCCAGTACCCTTGAACTGCGCATAGGGCGCCAGAATGGTTCCCTGGAATGCGGATTCCAGCAGAACCGTATTTGCCTCATAGAAGTTATAGAGAACGCGCTCTACACCTTCGTCATTATTCCACTTACCGTGAAGATTGCCTTCCTCATCATAGGTATAGTAAGCTTTGGAGATACTCTGCTCACCTGTACCGTCAACATTTTCAGAGATACCGGTAAATCTGTCCAGTGTGTAGGAATTACCTGCTTCATACTGTACAAAATCAATATCCGTACCTGCTACATTGATGATGATATATGCATCCTCCGGAATGCCCCAGAAAGAGAAGTACTGGCACTTCTGCGCATCCAGCCACTCATCTGCAGTCAGATTGAACTTGACAACACTGGTATCACCGCCGTCATAGGTAAAGATCGCATGACCATTCAGCGGTCTGGCATCTTCCTCACCATCCTTACTTGATGCACTATACTGATAAAAATACGGAATTGTGATATCTTCATCAATCCTTGCTTCAAAGCTTGTACCGGAGGTTTCCTGATTTGCAAGTGTTGCACTTCTGGTCTGAAGCATATTGAAAACAGCACCAAAATCAATCAGCTCTGTATTGTATGCTGTATAGACATCGCCGCCCATCAAGGAACCGGTATCCAGATAATTGCCATAAGCAAAGGTTTTTGGTACTTTTCCAAGATAATTGCCATTTGCATCCTTGTAATCATCATTGGAGCAGGTACTGAGGTTCTGAATGGTATCCCCCGCAATAACATGGGCAAATCCCTGATTATTGAGCAGGGATTCCAGTGAAATCTTATCGAGATAGTCACCGCTTCCGACATCAAACTGCTTCTTTGATGCTGCGTTGATGGTACCAGCTACTGCCGTTCTGCCCTCAGAGTCGCAGTCACCATCATAGAAATCACCATTCAGGAATACGCCGAACTGGGAGGCAATACCAAGCGCGTACATATTCTCTGCTGCGGTGAGGGTTGCTTCAACAGTGTCTCTTTTTAGTTCACTGCTTGAACCAACCAGGAGCTCCACTTTCTTTTCCTCAGAAAGTGAATCTGCCGCATTGACAAATCCCGGAAACGCCGGGAGTACATAAGTTGCTGTCAGCAATGCCGCAGTGACACTGCTCAGCAGCTTTTTGCCAAACGATTTTTTCATCCGTTTCATCCTTTCTCTCTTATCGTTTTGGAACCAGACTGCATTTTCGCATTCTGAATCATAATAAATTATAGCATACTTTCTCCAATATTTCAAGAATTTTTAAAGAAAGCTAAAACGAAAAAAAAAACCCGATTTTGTGTGATCTCCACAAAAATCAGATAACTCTCCCTCCTTTTATCCCTAAAACGATCAATAAAACTGTAATTATCCTTTATTTTCTACTTATGGTAATTTTTTACAATCTTTTAGTTATATCATCTAACAAAAAACCGCTGTCATCAATCTGACAGCGGCGTTAAAATATTCCGATGTTGTTTAAGATACCGAAGCAGTGCAGTCCGTTCATTCAGGCATTTTCCCATAATCACCGCATCGAGCAGGAACCGGAGTTTTCTGCCGATCTGGTATTGCGGCACGCCTGCCGACATAAGATCCTCGCCATTGACAGCAAGCTCGGAAATTCTGCAGCAAAGACCCTGTTCCCTGCATTCCTCATAGAGCTTTACAGCTTTACGGACACGGGAGCTGTCCTCGGGAATTTCGCGTTTTGCGGCATCATCGGCTGCAAATACTGCATGAAGCAGGAGAATCTCCTCATCTGCAAGAGCCGTGCGCATTTTACGGGTTTTTGCCATTGTTTTGGGAATATTGCAGTGCCATTCCACCAGCCGGCAGACCTGACGGCGAAGCTTCGCCGGACATTTGAGGCGTGTAAGAATCCGATCCGCCATTTTTGCGCTCGCCTGCGGATGCCCCTTAAAATGTCCGCCCTCTGCATCCATCGTAAAGCATACGGGCTTTGCGATATCATGAAACAGCATCGCAAGCCGGACGGGGAGGGATTTCGGCGCAGCACCGACAGCACGGGCAATATGCCCCCACACTGTAAAATCATGGTGCCTTGAATGCTGCGCAAAACCAACGCACGGCAGCACCTCCGGAATGAAAATTCCCAGAATATCGGGATAACAAAGCAGCACCTCTGCTGCATGATTCCCCATGAGAATCTCACACAGCTCGGAGAAAATCCTCTCCTCGGAGATATTCCGCAGCCGGAATGCGCCTGCGTGCATTGCCGCATCCGTAAGCGGCTCTGCCTTGAAGCCATAGCGCGAGAGGAAGCGCAGTCCGCGCAGAATCCGGAGCGCATCCTCACGGAAGCGCACCTGCGGTACGCCGACACAGCGGAGAATGCGGTTTTTCATGTCCTCCATACCGCCGTACTGATCGAGCAGCCCTGTTTCCGGCGAATACGCCATGGCATTCATCGTAAAATCGCGTCTTGCCAGATCCTCCTCCACCGATCCCGTAAAGGAAACCCTTCCCGGATGGCGGCTGTCAAGGTAGTCACCCTCGGTACGAAAGGTCGTAATTTCGGCATATCCTCCCTGATACAGAACCCCCACCGTCCCGAATGCCCGACCATATGCCTTGCAGTAATTCTCCCCGAAGAGGGCGATGATTTCCTCAGGGGAGGCATTTGTCGAAATATCGAAATCATGGGGTTCCCTGCCCATGAGGGCATCCCGGACGCAGCCGCCGATGAGGTAGGCATCAAATCCCGCCCCATGCAGACGGGAGAGCATTCCGGCAATTGCCTTTGGCATCTGCATATCAAAGCCCCTCTCTGTAGCTTCCATCGGTTTTCAGAAGAATATCCTCGCTGATGGAACCATGTATCACATCATGACTGCCCATTCTGTCCTGCCCGACATTATAATAATCATAGCAGTATCCCTTGTCACGGTCATCCCATGTCACATCAACGAGCATTTTTTTATCATCGAAGGTAATGATATTCCACATATGGGTTTCGGAGACATCCGTTTCAATTGTGAGTCCTGCAAGACCGCCGAGCAGACAGAAGGCGTCGCTGTAGCCCATGCAGTTCGCTCTGCCGTTCATGAGTACGCCCTCCGCAGTACGGAAATCCGCGTCGGAGCCGGCATAATCATCATGATAATACACAGTTTTTTCGCAAATATAGTCATGGATCGCCTTTTCCTTTTCGAGATCCGTGAAATTTGTCGGCAGGGAATCGACAAAATCCTCCGCTCTGACATAGACCTGCAGTTCCCGGTCGGAAAGGGAAGTCATATCGCCGCTTTCCAGGGCATCTAAAATTTTCGTACCCATGGAATACTGAATGATATACTCCGCGTAGTAGACATACCCCACCTTCCAGCCAATGAGCTTTGCATGGAGCATTCCTGTACTGGAAGTAAACATTCCGGAGCCGGGCGGCCTTTCTACGGAAATAACATAGATTCGTTCCATGCCCTCATCATAGCATTTCTGCAGGTAAGCTTCCACATCCTCTATCTCCGTAAAGCTCGGCGCATTGTTCCATTTTTCCGCTGAGAATGTATTATCATCCACGACGGAGGAAGCGGACTGCACCCCGCTGTCATACCTTGTATTTGTGGATATACTGTCATTTTTATCATTGCAGCTCACTGATCTGACGACAAGCAGAAGCACCGCAATCAGGATCACTGCAAGTATTTTCTTCTTATCCGTTTCTTCCATTACAATCCCTCCGGCAGAAGATCCAGGCACACAAGCTCCGCAGGATTGCCGATACGCAGCTTGCCGATGCCTGCACAAACGAGCATTTTTGTATTCCCCATTGTATAAATCCCCTTTGTATATTTCGGGAAGAATTTCCGCTCCGGTGAGAGGATCCCCCCGATACCGGGCACACGGATGATTCCGCCATGGACATGGCCGGAAAGCACCAGATCCGCGCCCCACTGGGCATACGCAGCCAGACCCATGGGATTATGCGCAAGGAGAAGGGATGGTCTGCGCAGGCAGAGTCCAACCCTGTCCTGCAGGGTTTTCAGGGTACATTTCTCAAGGTTCCGGAAACCACCGTTTTCATTTTTGTACATTTTCTGCGGAAGAATCACACCTGTAAAAGCGATGCCGGCGTATTCCTCCGTACGGTTCAGGAGCAGCCGCACTTGTTTTTCTGCAAGTCCCTGAAAGAGCATTTCCCGATTTTCCGCGGACAAATCCATCTCATGATTGCCGGGCACAAAAAGCACGGGGTAATTTTCCTGCAGGGAACAAAGCAGATCAACCGCGTCAGAAATTCCCGATTCTCCGGGATTTCTTGAAACCATATCGCCGGTCACGGCGATCACATCGGGGGAAAGCGATTCTACTTTTTCCCTGATTTTCTTCGAAACAGCGCAGTTATGCGCATGGCTTGTCATACCGGAAAAATGCACATCGGAGATTTGCACAATTCTGGTTTTCTGCCGGATTCCGGAAAGCGGAAGGGAATACTGCTGTAGAATCATGAGGTTTTCCTTTCATCGAGCCAGTGCAGCACGAGCAGGTCGGGAAGAGTGAAAACTGCCATATACAAGCTTGTCAGGAGAATTCTGCCGCTCATCAGTCCGAGCAGCTCAGGGAAGGAGCCATCCGGCAGCACGCCGTCTTTGTACAGGCTCAGGTGGGGATAATTGAGCCAGATAAAGAGGGAAACGCCTGCGGCGATGAGAAACGGCAGCAGCACGGCACAGCAGAACACCATTTTTCGGGAATATGTCTTTCCCTTTCCGCTGTCCGCCATGACGCAGTGGTAGAGCATACAGAGGATGAGGGGAGTCAGCCATAAAAGTACCGATTCGAAGGCAATTTTCTCAAAGAGAAACCAGTGCACGCCCTGTGCAAACAGGCTGCACGCGGTGATGATGGCACCGTGCTTCAGTTGTTCCTTTCGTTCCATGTGGTTTGTTCCTTTCCGTACAAGTAAGGGGGGCTCTGCCCCCCCTTTACCCCCTGCCCAAGGGATAACATCCCTTGGGAATCCCAGAGCATTCTGCCAATGCACCCTACGGGCGCAAAGGCAGAATCTTATTCTGTTACTTCTTCGTCATCAGGGATTATATCTTCCTCAATCACTTCATTCGCCTCTTCTGCCGCAGCTTCCGCATCCGCCTTGGCGGCTTCCTCATCGGAGAGCTTTTCTACCTCAGCGATTTCAGCGGAATTATCATGTTCCGCTCTGGTGAAGGCAACAACGGTATGATCTCCGGTTACGCGCATCACGCGCACGCCCTTGGCAACTCTGCCCATCACACGGATATCGCTTGCCAGAATACGGATAATGATGCCTTCGGAGGAGATCAGGATGATATCATCCTCTTCGTCCACGACCTTGATGCCGCAGACATTACCTCTGTCCTCATCAATTTTATAATTGGTCAGACCATAGCCGCCCCTGCCCTGGATGCGGTAATTTTCCAGACTGCAGCGCTTGCCGTAGCCCTTTTCAGTCACAGTGAGGACAGTTGCACCCTCACGCACTCTTGCCATGGATACAACCTCGTCGCCCTCGCGGAGCTTGATGGCTCTCACGCCGTGAGCGGATCTGGACTGTGCACGGATTTTTTCTTCCTCAAGACGGATCGCCATACCATTTCTGGTTGCCACAATGAGCTGTGCATTGCCGTCCGTCATGCGAACGCCTGCAATCTCATCACCCTCGTTAAGACCAATGGCAATGAGTCCCTTTCTGCGGACATTTCTGTACGCAGCAAGCGGTGTTCTCTTGATCTGGCCCTGCTTTGTGACCATAACGATGTAGTTATCGCCCTCAAAATCACGGGTCTTGATCATCGCAGAAATCCGCTCACCCTCCTGCAGATTCAGGAGATTTGCAAAATGGAAACCTCTCGAAGCCTTGGAGCCGTCCGGAATTTCATAGCACTTGAGCTTGTGCATCATACCCTTGTTCGTGATGAAGAGGATATTGTCATGCGTGGAGCAGATGAACATTTCGCTGACGAAATCTTCCTCACGCTGCTTCATGCCGGTCACACCTCTGCCGCCGCGCTTCTGGGTCTTATAGGCATCGAGCGCCATGCGCTTGATATAGCCGTTATTGGTATAGGTAACAACGCAGTCCTCAACTTCGATCAGCTCTTCGATATCAAGTTCACCGGAAATAGAGGTAATCTCCGTACGGCGGTCATCGTTGAACTTCTTGCGGATTGCGTCAAGCTCCTCGGAAATGATCGCATACACGCGCATTCTGTCAGCGAGTGTCTCACGGAATCCGGAAATCTTCTCACAAAGACCGAACAGCTCGTCCGTAATCTTCTGTCTCTCCAGACCTGTGAGAGCACCCAGACGCATCTGCACGATTGCCTCTGCCTGCTCTTCGGACAGACCGATGGTGCGTTCGAGTGTCAGACCTGTCAGATCATACTGTGCGCGCTCCAGAAGCGCCGTCATATCGACATCCTTGAAGCGTTCCATCAGGCGTTCCTTACCCTCGGGAATGGTCTTGCTGGATCGCAGAATCGCGATAACTTCGTCAATATAATCCGCCGCGAGCATGAAGCCCTGCAGGAGGTGCGCTCTCTTGAGCGCCTTGGCAAGGTCGAATCTGACGCGGTTTTCGATGACTTCCACCTGGAATTTCAGATAATGCTCCAATGCCTGCTTGAGCGTCAGCACTCTCGGCACGCCGTCCGCGAGAACGAGCATATTCACGCCAACCGTATCCTGCAGCTGTGTATAGGAGAACAGCTTATTGAGAACAACATCCGCAATGGCGTCCTTTCTGACGCCGATGACAACGCGCATACCGTCTCTGCCGGATTCATCGCGCACGAAGGTAGCCCCCTCTACGCGCTTGTCCTTGATCAGCTCAGCGATATGCTCAACAAGACGAGCCTTATTGACCATATAGGGGATTTCATGCACGATAATCTGCTGTTTGCCCTTATTTTCCTCAATGGAGGTCTTGGCACGCAGGGTAATCTTGCCCTTACCGGTGCCATAGGCAGCACGGATGCCTGCCTTGCCCATGATAATGCCGCCCGTCGGGAAATCGGGACCCTTGACGCATTCCATCAGGTCATCGAGGGTGCAGTCAGGATTTTCGATGAGGAGATTGAGCGCATCAACGACCTCACCCAGATTATGGGGCGGAATATTGGTTGCCATACCAACGGCAATGCCGACGGAGCCGTTCACGAGAAGATTCGGGAAACGGCTGGGCAGTACCTGGGGTTCCTTCAGACGGTCGTCATAGTTCATGCCGAAGGGAACGGTTTCCTTCTGGATATCCGTGAGCATTTCCACGGAGATCTTGGACATTTTTGCTTCGGTGTATCGGTAAGCAGCAGGCGGGTCGCCGTCCACGGAACCGAAGTTTCCGTGACCATCCACGAGCGGATAGCGCAGGGAGAAGTCCTGTGCCAGACGCACGAGCGCGTCGTAAACGGAAGCGTCACCATGCGGATGGTAACGACCGAGTACGGAACCGACGGTATCCGCGCATTTACGATAGGGCTGATCGGGTGTCAGACCATTTTCGTGCAGGGTATAGAGGATACGGCGATGAACGGGCTTAAGGCCGTCACGCACATCCGGCAGAGCACGGGAAACGATAACGGACATAGCATAAGCGAGGAAGGAATTGTGCATTTCGCTTGCAATGTCCATGGGAATAACCTTTTCCGTACTCGGCACACCCTGGTTTTCAATTTCATTACTCATGTTTTCACCTCAGAATTGAGTTTTTTTGTCAATGAATGGCGATCATTTCGCCGGAATGAAATGCTTTCCCAATTTATTTTCAAAATGCACCCTGAGCATTTCCAGCTCTTCCTCGGAGAACGCAGCCTTCGGAATGGTATAGACCATGGATTTTTTCTGGTACAGCAGGAAGAAATCGCTGTATTCCGTGAGTCGCATTTCGTCATTATAGTGCATTCTTGTGCCGGTAAAATTCTCCTTCGGCGCATCATCAAAGAGCGCATCAGCAGCCTCAGTTTCCTCGGAAACCTCCTCTTCGGGGAGGATTGTGCCGATTTCGAGGTATTCGGGATAGATTTTGAGGAAATACCGATCCTCTTCAATTTCCTTCACTGCCTCCATGAGATTCCGGCGGATTTTACGCGGATTGAACCACTGCAGCACCGCCATGAGCACACAGAACATGGCAACCATGCAGTACATCGGGCGCTGGGAATCGGTGCCGGTGATAATGAAATAGCAGTAAATTCCCGCAGCCAGCAGAAAAATCGCCATCACAAGGTAATTTCTCGGATAGACATATTTCTTCTGGAATGCCGTAAATGCCTTTTTGAAGAGGGCAAACGGGATGTGGTACTGCTTTTCGAGCAGTATGGATGGGGTTTCGTTTTGCATGGAATGTCTCCTTTTTGTGCCGCCTTTCGGCGGATATTGGGGACTCTATCCCCAAACCCCTGCAAGCCTTTGAAAAGGCTTGACCTAAACTTTTAAGCCTGCTCCGCAGAGGCTTGGGAGAGATATCAGAAACTAAGATTAAACATCGAGATTCTGGACGCTCTTTGCGTTCTTTTCGATATATTCCTTACGGGGGAGGACCTTGTCGCCCATGAGGATGGAGATGATCTCATCGGCTTTAATGGCGTCCTCAAGACCGACCTTGATGATGGTACGGGTTTCGGGGTTCATAGTGGTTTCCCAGAGCTGTTCACTGTCCATCTCACCAAGACCCTTGTAGCGCTGTACAGCGACCTTGGAGGAATTACCATTAATGTCAGCAAGCTCCGCGATATACTTGTCTCTCTCCGCATCGGAGAAGGCATAGTACACCTTCTTGCCCCTTGCAACGCGATAGAGCGGCGGCTGTGCAATATAGACATTGCCGTTCTCGATGAGCGGCCGCATAAAGCGGAAGAAGAAGGTCAGAAGCAGTGTACGGATATGGCAGCCGTCGACATCGGCATCCGCCATGATGATGACTTTTCCATAACGGAGCTTTTCAATGTTGAAATCTTCACCGATGCCGGTACCGAGCGCCGTTACGACGGGCATGAGCTTCTCATTGCCGTAAACGCGGTCAATGCGTGCTTTTTCAACATTGAGCATCTTACCCCAGAGGGGAAGGATCGCCTGGTATTTACGATCTCTGCCGCCCTTGGCAGAGCCGCCCGCAGAGTCACCCTCGACGATGTAGATTTCGGTTCTTTCAATGCCATGCTCGGAGCAGTCCGCAAGCTTGCCGGGAAGGGACGCGCTTTCCATTGCGGTCTTTCTTCTTGCAGTTTCTCTTGCGCTCTTGGCAGCCTCTCTTGCTCTTCTTGCAGCAAGGCACTTATCGAGAATTTCCCTTGCCACCGCGGGATTCATCTCAAAATAGCTCATCAGCTTTTCCTGCATGAGCTTTTCCACAAAGGGACGAACCGCCGGATTGCCGAGTCTGCCCTTGGTCTGTCCCTCAAACTCACATTCCGTCAGCTTGACGGAAACAATCGCAGTCAGACCCTCACGGACATCATCACCCGTGAGCTTTTCATTATCCTTCAGAAGCTGGAACTGCTTGCCGTAGTCATTGATCACCTTGGTCAGGGCATTCTTGAAGCCATTCTCATGGCTGCCGCCGTCCTTGGTATGGATATTGTTTGCAAAAGACATGATGACTTCATTGTAGCTGTCATTGTACTGCATTGCGATTTCCGCAAAGGAATCGCCCTGCATACCGGAAACATAAATCACATCGCCGACAGCCTCATAGCCCTTGGTTGCATGGATATGCTCCACAAACTGGCGGATACCGCCCTCATAGTGAAGCTCCTCGCTGCGGATCTCCTCCGCATTGCGGCTGTCTGTAAAGACGATACGGATGCCGGCATTGAGGAATGCCTGCTCACGAAGTCGCTTGAGCAGCACTTCATAATCGAATACCGTTGTTTCGAAAATGGTATCATCGGGCTTGAAGGTTACGGTCGTTCCGGTTTCCTCCGTCTCGCCGATGACCTTGAGCTGCTCGCTGTATTCGCCGCGCTCAAAGCGCTGGAAATGGATGTTTTTGCCGTCATGGACTGTCAGTTCCAGCCACTCGGACAGGGCATTTACAACTGACGCACCTACACCATGCAGACCGCCGGATACCTTGTATCCGCCGCCGCCGAATTTACCGCCGGCATGGAGCACGGTATAAACAACCGTCGCTGCAGAAATTCCCTCTGTCGGATGGATACCAACCGGAATACCTCTGCCGTTATCGGATACGCGGATGATCTCTCCGGGCAGGATTTCCACCTGAATTTTTGTACAGTAGCCTGCAAGAGCCTCGTCAATCGCATTATCCACGATTTCATATACAAGATGATGCAGACCGTCAATGCTGGTTGAACCAATATACATACCCGGTCTTTTCCGGACAGGATCAAGTCCTTCGAG
>JAZQAA010000232.1:0-2964 GCA_045544975.1 Oscillospiraceae bacterium
TTGTCTTCCTAAGACCGCTTGGCCTCCGACTTGTATTATAGGAGGGTGCTGTTGCTGAACAGCCCGTCCCCTCTGTCTCGCTACGCTTGACATCTCCCCGCACTGCGGGGAGTCACCCTCCACCCGCCCTGGGAGCTTTGCTTCGCTCGCTCCCAGACCATTCCTTCTTCATCTGATCTGCACTTTAATATTGCAAACCCTCCCGAAATGTGCTATACTATATAATAGGTATTATCACAAGAAAGGAGGAGGGCTGCTTGAAACGCCTGACGATCGGAATTCTTGCCCATGTTGACTCGGGCAAAACCACACTCTCGGAGGGACTTCTCTACCATGCCGGCGCACTGCGAAAGCTCGGTCGTGTCGATCATGGCGATGCATTCCTCGATACCCATTCCCTCGAACGCGACCGCGGCATTACGATTTTCTCGAAGCAGGCGCGTTTTCAATACGAGGATCTCGATGTGACTCTGCTCGACACCCCCGGCCATGTGGATTTTTCCGCAGAGATGGAACGCACCCTGCAGGTGCTCGATTACGCTATTCTCGTGATCAGCGGCAGCGAGGGAATCCAGAGTCATACGGAAACCCTCTGGGAACTCCTGCGCCACAGCGGCGTGCCGACCTTCCTCTTTATCAATAAAATGGACCTTGCCCATGATGCGCCTGAAGATCTGATGGCGCAGCTTCGGACAAGACTTGACCCTGCGTGCATTGATTTTACGCAGAAGGATGACGAGTTCTACGATGCCCTCGGTTCCTGCAATGAAATCCTCATGGAGCAGGTGCTCGAAACGGGAACTGCACGGGATTCGGAGATTGCCCATGCTGTCTCTGCAAGGCAGGTCTTTCCTTGCTGTTTTGGCTCTGCACTGAAAATGGAAGGTGTAGCGGAGTTTTTGCGCCTTCTTGACTGTTATACGCTCCCCCTTCCGGAGAATGACCGCTTCTCTGCAAAGGTCTACAAGATTACAGAGGACGAGCAGGGAAAGCGCCTGACGCATCTGAAGGTTTCGGGCGGCGTGTTGCGTGTCCGCGATATTCTGGAAGGCTCCGACCGTGCCGGGGAGCGCTGGGAGGAGAAAATCAGCCAGATCCGGCTCTATTCCGGTGCCAAATTCCAGCCTGTGGAGGAAGTGTATCCCGGTATGGTCTGCGCGGTTACGGGTCTTTCTTCGACCTATCCGGGTGAGGGACTCGGTATGCAGGAGGATTCCGAAAAGCCTGTACTGGAGCCGATTCTGCGGTATTCTGTGGTTCTTCCGCCGGAAATCGACAACCACACCGCCTTGGCGGCACTGCGAAAGCTCGAAGAGGAGGATCCCCAGCTGCAGGTATCCTACCAGAGCCAGATTCAGGAGATCCATGTCCTGCTCATGGGCGAAATCCAGCTTGCTGTGCTGCAGCATCTGCTGCGGGAACGATTCGGCATCGAGGCAGAATTTTCCCCCGGCGGCGTTGCCTATAAGGAAACCATCCGTGAAAGCGTCGAAGGCATGGGGCATTATGAGCCCCTCCGGCATTACGCCGAAGTCCGGCTTCTGCTGGAACCCGGCGATCCGGGCAGCGGTCTGCGTTTCTCCTCTGCGTGCCGCGAGGATGCACTTGACCGGAATTGGCAGCGCTTGATTCTGACGCATCTTCAGGAAAAACAGCACCTCGGCGTGCTGACAGGCTCGCCCATTACCGATCTGAAAATTACGCTTCTTGCCGGACGGGCACATAAAAAGCATACCGAAGGCGGCGATTTCCGGCAGGCAACCTACCGTGCCGTTCGTCAGGGACTTATGCAGGCGGAAAGCGTTCTGCTCGAGCCGTGGTATGCCTTCCGGCTGGAGGTGCCCTCTGAGTGCATCGGCAGGGCAATCACGGATCTGCAGCTGTGCGGCGGAACATTCGGTTCTCCGGAAACCTTCGGCGAGCTTTCTGTTCTCAAGGGAAAGGCACCGGCAGCGTATCTGATGACCTATCGTACTGCACTCATGGAATATACAAGGGGCAGGGGAAGGCTCTCCTGCAGTCCTGCCGGCTATGCGCCCTGCGCCGATGCGGAAGCTGTCCTTGCAGGATGCGCCTACAATCCTGAGGCGGATCCGGACAATTCCCCCGATTCCGTGTTCTGTTCCCATGGCGCAGGCGTTCTTGTGAAATGGGATGAGGTGCATAATCATATGCACACCGAATCCCCCCTTCGTCAGAGGGAAACCACCTATTCCGCGCCGGAACAGCGTGTCCGGACTGCCTACACCGGCACGGCGGCGCAGGATGCGGAGCTGATGAAGATCTTCGAGCAGACCTATGGTGCGATTCAGCGCGAGGAACGCCATGCCCTGCACACCGAAAAGCACTCACCTCCTCCGAAACCCCATAAAGCGCGCCCCATTCCTAAGGGACCTGAGTACCTGCTTGTGGATGGATACAATATTATTTTTGCGTGGGACGAGCTGAAAAAGATTGCAGCCCACAGCCTTGACAATGCAAGGGATCGGCTCATCCATATCCTGAGCAATTACCAGGGTTTCCGCAAGAACGAAGTCATTCTCGTGTTCGATGCCTACAAGGTGAAGGGAAACCGCGGCAGCGTCGAAAAGCTGCACGGTATCAGCATTGTCTATACGAAGGAAGCGGAGACCGCGGATACCTATATTGAACGGATTTCCCATGCGCTTTCGAAGGAGCACCGCGTCCGCGTGGCAACCTCCGACGCGCTTGAGCAGATTATTATCCTCGGCAACGGCGCACTCCGCGTCTCCGCACAGGAGCTGCTCCATGAGGTTCGTGAGGCGGAAAGGCAGATTCGGGAGATGGTGGGGAAATAAGCAGAAAAATCTTCTTTTTGTTTCGTTTGTCAATATAGTACCGTCCAGCCAGTATGCCCTTCGGCATGAGGTTGGACGGATTTTTTATTTTGGATTATGCATCCATATCTCCTTCTATATATAGAGAAGCTCTCCGCAGGAGGGC
>JAZQAA010000233.1:0-3011 GCA_045544975.1 Oscillospiraceae bacterium
ATCAACCCCTCAGTGTAGCTATGTGCTCCTGCACCCTTTGTGGGTACATGAAGCCGGCTTCGCCGGCGGTCTCTAAAGTAAAATAAGCTTTGTGCCTTTTGCCGAAGGCAAAGGCGCATTGCGGACAGAAGATTCAAAGGCGAACCCCATTAAGAATCCTCGCCAGCGGGGGCTCCCCGCCGCCCGATGAATTCTGTGATGAGGGAGCTTTCGGGGATAGTGGCAGGGTCAAGGAGAGCTGCGTCCTCCAGAAAGGCGAGCGCGTCATTGATGAGCGCATGATTTTCCATTTTGCGCAGCGCTTCAAGTAGAAAGCTTCGGTAGGCGCAGATTTCATATGCCATGAAAGTGTCCACATCATAGGTGGAGCGGTGCTTGTAGGGCATGATGTACTTGTTTTCACCATCCTCTACGCTCCGGAACATGACGAGCGTATCCGAGAAGCTGCGCTTGCGGAAGAGCATATCCCTGCAAAGCCGCCGCATCAGACGGATTTTGGATGGATGGAGGATGGACTCTCCATTGGTAATTCTGGTCCGGACACTGACATAGATACGAGAGGTCTGTTCATCCGACATCGGAATTACATCCGGATTCAGACTGTGAATGCCCTCTAAAATAACAAGCTCTCCCGGCTTGCGGTGCAGAATCTGGCCGCTCATCTCGCGGCAGGAATCCTTGAAGTTGTAAACCGGCAGCTCCACCGGTTCGCACGCTGCAATGGCAGCAAGCTGCTCACCGAGAAATGCACTGTCCACACGGGAAGGGGACTCCAGATCGAGCGTGCCTTCGGAAAGCTGGCTTTTCTCAAGCTCCGTCAGCGGGCTGAAATAATTATCAAGGGAGAGTGTATGGGTTTCAATGCCGTGGTCGTCAAGAATGGATTCAATCATGTGGGCGGTCGTGGTTTTGCCGGAACCGGACGGTCCGGACAGCAGGATGACCGGGCGATCTTCCCGGTGCAGGGCAATGTCATCTGCAATGCGGTGCAGCGTCTTGTTGTATTCCGCATCCGTCCGTGCAAGGAACTGCGCAGAATTCAGATGCAGCTGTTCATTGATATTGTGTAATGCAATGCTCATCATAAATTGCCTCCGATCGTGCTTGTTTGTGTAATTATACCATATTTTTCATAAAAAAGCAAGCGGTTTTGATAATTTTGTCCGCACCGCTTCTTCAGGAATTCCCCTTGCAATCTATGCGGTTTTATGCTATAATAAAACTGATAAACTTTCGAAAAGGAAAGGAGCCAAAACCATGAAACGAAAATTATTCAGCATTTTGTGCGCTGCAATGCTGCTTGCAGCTGTCGGTTGTCAGAAACAGGAAACCACCAGCACGCCGGATTCCACTGAAGTAACCTCCGATACAGTGGTTGTTACCCCTGCACATTATGGCTATCTGACAGGGCATGGTGAAACGGATACAAGTGAGCTTACAAGATTCTTTGCACAGCTTAAAGCGGATGGCCATACCTGTGAGGAGATTACAATTTCTGAAGTGAACGGAGAGTATGACGGCTTGATTCTCTGCGCACCGCAGGAGGATATTACTAAGGAAGAACTGGACGCACTCGATATCTATATGGACAGCGGCGGTCAGGTGCTCCTCCTTATGCCGGCATCCATTGCGGATACAAGATACAAATATCTTGGACAGTTCCTGGAGGAGTACTGCATCACACTTGACTATGATCTTGTCAGTGAAACCTCCGCTGGCAATATGGTCAATAATGACGAGGAATTCATTGTTTGCCAGAAAGTTGCAATGCCTGATACATTTGCTGCATATAACGATGATCTTTCCAGTTGCAGTCCGTTCATGCGTCATGCCCGCAGCTTCCATGTGACCTACAAGACCGGCTTCTATTCCATGCTGCTGGATTCGATGATACAAAGCAATACATCCGCAATCGGAACGCCCTGCGGCGGTGTGGAGGATGACCCGATAGCCTATGAGGACGAAGCACTCAATCTTATGGTTTACTCGCAGGACAAGGAGCGCAAGTATTCTGCAATTGTCGCGATTGGTGCCAATGACTTCCTGCTTGATGAGCATTATGATGAAGAGACTTCCCGCTGCATGGTCTCCTATGTCTACAGTACGCTTATGTGGTTTGAGCAGTATTGATCGGACTCTTTGATGCTACAGATAACCATACCGGAATGCAATATATCCGGTATGGTTTTGTGCATTTTTCATAGTTTTAACACTGTTTCTTGACAAATTCCATAAAATCATACAATGACTATTGAAAAAACTGGAAGAGCGTGTTATAATAATAACATATGGCAATAACAATGGGGGATTTCAAAAAGAATTGCTTTGAGAAAACCAGACAGTAGAGATAGATACCGTTACAGAATGAATGCAAATTGGGGGGAATATCATGATCACGCATAGTCACCTCTATACTACACCGGAGCGGTTGGACGCATTTTTAGCAGAGAATCATATTCCTGTTGATCGCCCGCTTCTGATTCGTGTGCACACTACGATTCATTGCGCGGATGAGATGCCGCCGATTTTAGAAGAATTGCGCAGCAGAATGCCATATGCGTCCATTGTCGGATGCAGCAGTCCTTCTGTGATTTATAATGGCAGCCGTAAGGACGGTGTCTGCATGATCTGCATCACGGAGGCACAGGACTGTACGCTTGCTACAGCATCACTGCCCTGCTTCGAGGTGGATGGTACCGCTGTGTCCGGAGAAATCCTTGCACAGAAGCTGTGCGATGCGATGTCCCTCTATGAGCTGAACGGACAGCTTGTGATTTTCATGCCGCAGCGTTATTTCCAGTGCTCGCGTTTTGCAGAAACCATCAGCCGTCTTGCACCCGGTATCCGTATGATCGGCGGTATAGCTGACGATTATCAGGATCACCTGGAGGAAATGGAACGGCGTGACTATACATTCACGGATCAGCACTGCGGTCAGTGCTGCCTTGCGGCAGCTGTAATTGCTTCACCCCAGCTGCGGTGCAATGAGTTTTTTGGGCTTGGTTTGGACA